>JAZRXU010000124.1:0-18778 GCA_045600345.1 Candidatus Cryptobacteroides sp.
GGTCAGCTCCTCGTTCTCTGCGACTTTGCGACGGCTCTCCTTGTAACAGTTGATAGGCTTGCCTCGCAGGCTGAAAACGGCCTGGGTATTGGCGTCACGCACTTTGGTGAACGTGCCTGATGCCGAGTCGCCCTCCGTGATGAATATGCTGCTCTGCTGGGTGAAGGCTGCATTGTCCTTCGTCGGCTTGTCATTATAATGATAACGGCAGTCACGAAGCTTAGGGTTGTATTCGTCCTTCTTGCGTTTTATCTTTATCTTGCCGGCCACTTCGCCCTTCTGTTTGCGTATCTTCTCGTTCTGGACGATCTTCTCCTGTATTACAGGCTGAATGTCCTTGTGAATGTGAAGATAGTCATCCAGCTCCTTCTTGAGGAAATCGTTCACGAAACCACGTATGGTAGGACCCTTGTCTGTATCCACATGTGCGCCGTTCTCATCTTTGACAGTCTTCTCCCACATGTATACCGAGCTCATCTTGGTCTTGGCCTGGTTGGCGAAGTTCGGCTCCTGAACCCGCATGGATACCGCTCCTATCATACCCTCGCGTATGTCTTCCGGTGCGTAGTCTTTCTTGTAGAACTCCTTGAGGGTCTTGGCTACAGCCTCGCGGAATGCTGCCAGATGTGTGCCTCCGTCACGTGTAAACTGTCCGTTGACGAAAGATGAAATGTTCTCGTTGTCATCATTTCCATGAGTGAAGACTATTTCTATGTCTTCGCTTTCTATGTGGATAGGCGGATACAGCGGTTCCTCGGTGAGAGAGTCATTGACCAGATCCAGCAGGCCGTGCTCAGACTTGTATGTCGTGCCGTTGAGGTTGAGGGCGAGACCTTTGTTGAGGTAAGAGTAGTTCTTGATCATGGTCTCCACAAAGTCCATACGGTAGTGGAACCCCACGAACTTCAGAGAGTCCGGAGTGAACTCGACGTATGTGCCGTTCTTCTCCTTTGGTGCCTCGCGCTGACCCTCTTCCTGTATCTTGCCTCTCTTGTAACGTGCGTATGAGGCCATGCCGTCGCGGTAGGACTCGATAAAGAAGTCTTCGCTCAATGCATTGGTGGCCTTGATACCCACGCCGTTCATACCCACGCTCTTCACGAAGGCCTTGTCGTCGAACTTGCCGCCAGTGTTCAGTATGCTGGATACGGCCACCACCTTGCCAAGCGGAATACCTCGTCCGAAATCCCGTACTGTGACGCTGGTCTCGCTGACTGTGATGTTTATCTGCTTGCCGGCATGCATGCGGGACTCATCGATACTGTTGTCGATGACCTCTTTCAGCAATACGTATATGCCGTCGGCGCTGTGTTCACCATTACCAAGCTGTCCAATATACATACCCGGCCTCTGGCGGATGTGTTCCATTCCGTCCAGGGTGCGTATGTTGTCTTCGTTGTAGTCTTGGGCTGGATTCTGCCCTTCAATTATCTCCTCTGCCATTACCTTACTTCTTCGCGCCTGAGAACAGTGCGCTTAATATATTAATAATAATGTATGATACAAAAGCCAGCAGTATTATCATCGACCAGTTCCAATGAAGGGCGATGACTGCAACGACAGCTCCTGCCGTGCATCCCGCAAATGCTATGCGCAGTATCATATCCTTGCTCATACCTTCGCCTTTGTGTATTTTCATGGAAAACATGGGAATCTCCGATACCAGAAGTGCGCAGAGAACGATACTTGTTACAGGAATGATCCATGCATTGCCGCTTATGATGCCGGCAAAGTCCGAATCGGGATGGATATATGCTCCGTATGCGAGCGAACCGCATATCATGGCAGATGCCGGTGTGGCAAGACCTATGAAACTGGTGCTCTGGCGCTCGTCCACGTTGAATTTTGCAAGTCGCAGACCGGAGAATACAGCTATGAGCAGCGGGATGAATATCGTCCAGCCCAGTCCCATGCTGATTTTCATGGTCATGAAAAGCATTACGGACGGGAGAAGCCCGAAGCTGATCATGTCTGCGAGCGAATCAAGCTCCTTGCCCATGGGGGAATATGCTCCAAGCGCCCTTGCGCTGAGACCGTCACAGAAATCGAACACGGCCCCGGCCAGCATGAAATAGAACGCCAGGTCTATCGCCTGAAATACAGTACATGAAACAACACCCATGACGCCGCATGCGAGGTTCATGGATGTGATGGTATTAGGTATGAATTTGGATATTCTCATTATTTGATGTCAAGCTTCTTGCGAATGTCTTTCGGCAGAGCATCTTTGTGTACAAGGAAGTTGAGAGTCTTGTACGCGATGAAGCTGTCAGACATGTACCATATGCCTTTATATTTGCCGGCTTCACCCCAGGAGTTCTTTACCATAAAGTATTTAGTGCCGTTCTGATCTGTGGCATAGCCATAGATGTGCATGCCGTGATCGTCGGTTGTCTTCTTGCGGTCATAGGCCTCCTGACGCATGGCGTCGGTGATGGTCTCCTCCTCTGGGATGTTCACCTCTGCAGACTCTTCGCTCTTGCTGTTGTCCTTGCCGACCCAGTGCTCCTGATCGCTGCCGGCAGCCGGTTTTGCATCTGCTTTCGGCTTAGGCATTGTGGCAAGACCGTTGCGGGTGAAGCCCTTCTCTGATACGTCGCCGCCCCAGAGAACGGTGTATCCATTGTCCACTGCAGTGTAGAGGATTTTCATCATGTCCTCGAGAGGTACGTTGTAACCTGCGGCATTGCGCCAGTTGTCACATACCTCGATGGCACACTGCTCATACCATGGCTCAGCCTCGAAAGAGCAGATGTTCACATAGTCTGATACGTTGAGCTTGAGCTGATTGTCGCGGTATGTCTCAGGGGTGAATTTCTTGCCTTCAGCCTCGAAGTCTGCAGGCCACTGACCCATATATGCCTGAAGAACAGCGTCAAAACCTCTCTTCCATGCAGTGGAGAGAGTCTTGTTAGGATTGCGTACGATAGCATCCACATAGCTCTTGAGGACGGCGTCGAGCTCGGCCTGCTCTGGCTTGTCCGATCCGTACTGGTAGCCGCTGTAAACATCCTCAGGTACGATGCCGTATTTCTTGATCACCTGCAGCACGTCGCCGAAGCCGCTGCCTGCGCTGAAGCCCATATGGCCGTCGAGACGGACGTATTTTGTGGCACGGTCGCTGTATGCATGGCTCACAACCCACATCTCGGAAAGATTGTATTCCTTTTTCTGGGTACGCAGAAGCTCACTCTCAAGGAAGCTGAGAGAGCTGAAGCACCAGCACGTACCGCTGCGGTACTGATTCTTGATGGAGGAGATGGGATTCTCCTTGACGGTCGTGAACTTGTATTCTGGCTCATGAGGCTTCTCCTGGGCCATTGCTGCGACAGAAATGCATAGAGCAGCGAAGGTGATGATGATGTTTTTCATATAGGGCTTGTTAAATATTCTATTTACAGACCGCAAATTTAGCAAAAAAAATGTAACTTTGTGCCAATGTTCCATTTCGGTAAAAAAGATACATACGCCAGCAGCATCGCAGGTGATGCTATTCCTTCCATGCCGCTTACCTTTTTTGAAGGTAAGATCCATGTCATAGATGCTCCTGGTCATGAGTATGACAAGGCGGTCCGCTATCTCGGCAGGCGCCGTGTCATCGGTTTCGACACGGAGACCCGTCCTGTTTTCACACCGGGAGCACCTCAGAACGGAGTGGCTCTTCTCCAGCTTTCTTCAGGCAAGCGGGCGTTTTTGTTCAGGGTGCACAAGTTGGGCATTGATGAGAAGCTCGCGGCAGTTCTTGCAGATCCCAAGGTGATCAAAGTAGGCGCCGCAGTACATGACGATATCCGCGGTCTTCAGAAGATTACTCCTTTCAAGGCTGATGGTTTCGTGGATCTGCAGCGCATATGCCCGGAATGGGGTATTACCGACAAGAGCGTCAAGAAGCTTACGGCCATCATCATGGGTCGGCGCATATCCAAGGCCCAGCAGCTCAGCAACTGGGAGGCTCCGCGTCTGTCTGATGCCCAGAAATTGTACGCGGCCACCGATGCCTGGATATGCCGCGAGATGTATCTTAAGCTTCTGGACAGCCCGAAGGCCCCCAAGGCTGAATCCGGCGAATAAGACCAATCAAATAAATATTATATCATATGAAGACAACTGAACTTATCGCAGCCCTTCAGAAGGAAGTGGAGGCAAAAGGAGACAAAGAAATCATCATCGCTGCCAACAAGCATAGCTATTATGGTGTGAAGCTCGTTTCTAATGAGGCGAATACCACCCTCGCTCTTTTTGATAAGGTAGCTGAGTAAGGATTCCAAAATAAAAAGAAGGTGACTGCAGGTCTTTCGACTTTCAGTCACCTTCTTTCTGGTTGCGGGTGAAGGACTCGAACCTCCGGCCTCCGGGTTATGAGCCCGACGAGCTACCAACTGCTCTAACCCGCGATGTTGAGTGCAAAGGTAAAACAAATTTTTCTAACTCGCAAATTTTTATTATCTTTGACCTTGTTATGCGCGCGTATGTACGTTTGAAATCTAAAATTGAATAAATATATGCTTACACTTAATCTCAAAGGTTGCAATACCTTCGTAAAAGATGCTGAATATCAGCAGTATGTACAGAAAGCTCTTGCTGCGTATGATGTCCTCGACGGCGAGCAGGGCCCGGGTAATGATTTTCTCGGCTGGAAACACCTTCCGTCAGAGACACTTGCCGGTCCTATCGTAGCTCAGTGCAAGGAGATCCAGGCTGCATGGAAGGCAAAAGGCGTGGATCTGGTGGTTGTGCTCGGTATCGGCGGCTCATATCTCGGTGCAAAATGTGCCATCGAGGCTCTGAATCACACCTTTGATGCCACACTCCGTGCAAACGGCGCCCCTCAGGTGATCTTCGGCGGCCAGAACCTCGGTGAGGATTATATCTGCGAGATGATAGACCTTATGAAGGTCAAGAATGTGGCATGTGTATGTATCTCAAAGTCAGGTACCACTACGGAGACTGCCGTTGCATTCCGCATCGTCAAGCAGTTCATCGAGCAGAAATACGGCAAGGCGGAGGCATCAGAGCGTATCGTGGCGGTTACAGATGCAGCACGCGGCGCCCTCAAGAGCCTCAGCACCCAGGAAGGTTACAAGACCTTCGTCATTCCTGACAATGTAGGCGGCCGTTTCAGCGTTCTGACTCCGGTGGGTCTGCTCCCTATACTTGTAGCGGGCTTCGATGTCGAGGCTATCCTCAAGGGTGCTCTCGACATGGAGCAGAAGATGGCTGTGAGATCGGAGGATAACGTGGCTGTGCAGTATGCTGCAATGCGTAATCTTCTCTACAGCGAATATGGCAAGAAGGTGGAGATTCTCATAAACTTCACTCCTAAGCTCCAGTATTTCGCAGAGTGGTGGAAACAGCTCTACGGCGAGAGCGAAGGCAAGGATGGCAAGGGTATATTCCCTGCATCATGCTGCTTCACTACAGACCTTCACTCCATGGGCCAGTTCATCCAGGAGGGCGACCGCGTGATGTTCGAGACTCTAGTAAGCGTGCAGAAACCGCAGCGCAGCTATGTCATCGAGGCTGATGAACAGAATCTTGACGGTCTGAACTTCCTTGCAGGCAAGAGCGTGGATCACTGCAACCATATGGCTCAGCTCGGTACCAAGCTCGCCCATATCGACGGTGGCGTACCGCAGCTGGAAGTGGAAATCGAGCAGCTTGATGAGTTCAATCTCGGTCAGCTCTTCTATTTCTTCGAGTTCGCCTGCGGCGTTAGCGCATATCTTCTCGGTGTGAACCCATTCAACCAGCCGGGTGTCGAGGCTTACAAGAAGAACATGTTTGCCCTTCTTGAGAAGCCAGGCTACGAAGAGGCTACTAAAGAAATCCGCAAACGCCTGTAGCGAGTGACTCCGTTTCTCAAACAGATTGCCAGGCACTACCTGGAAACGGCTGAGGACATCAGCCGTTTCGTTTTCGTGTTTCCGGGTCATCGTGCTTCCATCTTCTTTAAGAAATACCTTGGAGAAGAAGTGAGGGAGCGCGCGGGTATGCCTGTTTTCTCGCCTGCCACCCTTTCGATAGACGAGTTTTTCGCGAGGTTTTCTTCCACAGGTCGGGCAGACAACCTTACCCTTCTGCTCAAGCTGTATGAGTGCTATAAGCAGATATGCGGGTCCAGAGGCTTGAAATGCGAATCTCTCGACGAGTTTGTGTTCTGGGGCAATGTCATACTGGCGGATTTCGACGATATCGACAAGTATGACATAGATGCAGCCCAGATTCTGTGCAATGTGTCCGAGCTGAAAGCCATGGGCGGGGATCTGAGTTATCTGAATGAGAAACAGGAAGAGGCCATACGCAAGTTTCTGGGCTACTTTGAGAAGGATGGGGAATACAAGCTTAAATTTGCCCGTCTGTGGAACGTTCTGGGCGAACTTTACGAGAAGTTCAATGCCGCTCTTGAAGATGAAGGCCTTTGCTATGGCGGTGCGATGTATAGGCGCATAGCGGCTGAGTTCCAGGCTCAGGGTGCGGAGCAAATGTTCGCGAAGGCATTCCCGGGATATGACAAGGTGGTGTTCTGTGGTCTCAATGTACTGAGCACCAGTGAAAGGAAGGTGCTGACGCGCCTGAAGAATCTCGGCCTTGCCGAGTTCTGCTGGGATTATGCCAGTCCATGGATAAAGGATGAGCACAACAAGTCTTCGCTCAAGATGCTCGGGAATATAAGCGCTTATCCTCAGGCTTTCGAACTTGAGAATTGTGGCCCGGGAGCACCGGCAGATGCATTTGTCCCCGAGATAGATGTCGTTGAGGTGCCATCCGGAGTCGGACAGGTGAAAGTCGTGTCGGATATGCTGCTCAAAGGGGATATCCCCGTGGATGAGCGTACTGCCATAGTGCTGCCTGACGAGAACCTGCTGCAGCCCATGCTCAACAGCCTTCCGCCTAATGTAGAGAAGGTCAATGTGACCATGGGATGCTCTATGGCCGGCAGCTCTTTCTATACTCTGATGAATGACATTTCCCAGCTGCAGATGCGTCTGCGGTGCAAGGATGGAGGGTATATGTTTTACCACCGTCCATTGTGGAGTATAGTGAGCAATAATGTTTTCGATGCGCTTCTGGATGATAGGGCACGTGAACTTTTGCGCGCTCTGAAAAAGCAGCGCCGTTATCATATCGGTGCCGAAGCCTTTGCTGACTCGGAATTCCTCAGCCTGATTTTCCGTCCTGTGGTGCTCGATGCCAAGTCCAATGATGCGGCGCAGGTGCATGCAATACAGGCATATCAGAACGATATCCTCCAATATATAGGCAGATCCATAGCATCTGACGAGGATCTTAAACAGCGTTTCTCCCTTGAGCTGGACTATGCCATGGATTATGTAAAGTCCGTCAATCTTCTGGCTTCCAAGGAGATCAGTGTGCTGCCTCAGACGTATTTTGCTCTTCTGGACAATGTTCTGCGCAGCAAATCCGTCCCTGTCAAGGGAGAGCCCCTGTCCGGGCTTCAGATCATGGGACCTCTCGAGACCCGTGCCCTGGACTTCGAACATGTATTTATCCTGAACTGCAATGAGGGTGTGTTCCCTCGCGCCGAGGCCGCCACATCGTTTATACCGCCTCTGCTGCGCAAAGGCTTTGAGCTTCCTACGCATGAATATCATGATGCCGTATGGGCTTATTATTTCTATCGGATGATACAGCGTCCCTCTCGCGTTCGCATGCTGCTCGACACACGCAGCGAGGGTCTGCGCTCAGGAGAGGAAAGCCGTTATATAAAGCAGCTCAGATATGGTTTCGGCGCGAGGATCAACCGCTATGAGGCTGGCTCCGCTCCCAGATGTGTCAAAGATGTCAATCAGGTATGGAAGACTCCGGAGCATATTGCCAGGATAAAAGGTAAAAGATTGTCTCCTACGGCTATACAAGGTTATCTTCAGTGTCCGATGAAATTCTACTTCTCGTACGTACTGGAGATGCGCCCTGATGGGGAGGTGGCCGAGTCTATGGATGCCGGTATCATAGGAAATGTGTATCACAAGGTGATGGAAGACCTTTACAAGGGTCAGCCCGGGGATGTTATCTCGCGCAGCTATCTTGAGAAACTGAAGAATGATGAAGCTCTCATAAGGGATTCTGTGGACAGGCATACCATGCAGGAAATGAATTCGGATTCCATTGTCGGACGAGACATCGTGGTCTGCACAATCATATGCAAGTATGTCTGTTCCACCATCGAGCGTGATCTCGAATTTATGGATAATGAGAAAGTGGATTCTTTCCGCATACTGGGTCTGGAGGAGAAGCTTTACGGTGAGTTCGGAGGCCTGAAATTCAAAGGCACCGCAGACAGGGTGGACAGTTTTCATCCCGGTACCTTGCGACTGGTGGACTACAAGACGGGAAAGGTGATGAAAGAAGACTGGGATATCAATGACAGGAATGCGGAGAGTATTGTCTCCAAAGTGTTCGCCGCACCTGGCAAAGAACATGACAGACCCAAGATAGCCCTGCAGTTCTTTATATACGACATGTTGCTGGGACAGTCCGGTGATGCTCGTTTCAAGGGTAACAAGGTGTCTAATGTGGTCTACTCTACACGGTCTATAATGAATAGACTGCCAGATGTGTCATCTCCCAATCTCAGCTTCAATGACGCTATGACGGAAGGGCTGAAGGCCTGCATAGACGAGATTCTGAGTACGGACATTCCTTTCGTATGCCGTCCGGATGACATATACAACGACAAAACCTGCGAATATTGTGATTTTAAAGCTATCTGCGGACGATGATTACTGTGATGAAAGCCTCCGCGGGAAGCGGAAAGACATATGCTCTGGCCAAGAAATACACTGACATGCTTCTTGCCAGCAGAGACAGGGAAGAGTACCGTCATATACTCGCAGTCACCTTCACCAACAAGGCGACCGATGAGATGAAGGCGCGTATTATCAGGATGCTCTATGAACATAAGGATCCCCGTGCACGGGAGATTCTCAGCGATATCCTGCATGATTATGGCTCTTTCGCAGTGAGTACCATAGATAAGTTCTTCCAGCAGACTTTGCGTGCATTCGCCCGCGAACTGGGGCATTTCGGCAACTACCAGGTGGAACTCGACAAGAACTCCCTGGTCGACGAAGCAGTAGACACGATTCTGGATGAGCTCAATCCGGACAACAGGGAAGACGGCCATATGATAGACTTCATAGTGGAGAGCATGGAAGACAACATCGCAGACGGCGGTGCGCTCAATATAGACGGCGGTCTCAAGGATATGGCCAGGCAGCTCAAAAGTGAGTCCTTCCTGCATCAAAGCAGTCTGCTGGGCATGACCCCGGACAATGTATACAGCCATGAACGTCTCAGAGGCTTGAGAAAGACCTGTGCAAGGGTGGTAAATACATTCGAATCAGGCGTGCGGGCCAGGGGAGAGGCAGTGCTTGCTGCTGTCTCGTCATTGGGGCTCACAGCTTCGGATTTCAGCAGGTCATGGATAAGGTTTGCGGAAAAAGCTGCCCGGTGGAAGAAGTCTGAGAACCTGGATTTCATTTCCGATACGGTAGAGGGATATATACTGGATCCCTCTGAAAAATGGTTCGCAAAAGCCAATCAGCACTATTTCTCTGCAGCCCGTGCAGCTCTTGCAGACAAGCTGCAGGACCTTTACGCATACGTCAATGATCCTGCACGCGTGGAGGAATTCACTACGGCTCTCATCCTGCAGAAGCAGATATACGGACTTGGCGTGGCCGCGCGTCTGTTCAGGATGTTCGACCGCATAGCCAAGGAAAAGAATGTTGTCTGTCTGGATGAAAGCAACAGCGTGCTGAAAGATATCATTGACGGAAGTGACACCCCTTTTGTGTACGAGAAGACGGGCGTGTATATACGTACTTTCCTCCTCGATGAATTCCAGGATACAAGCATAACCCAGTGGGAGAACTTCCTTCCCCTGCTTAAGGAATCGGAAGCGAACAAGGAGACAGAAGGACATCCGGACCATATTTTTGACAATCTCATAGTAGGAGATGTCAAGCAGAGTATATACCGCTGGCGTCAGAGCGACTGGGGATTGCTGGATCATGAGGTGGGACGTACTTTTGATAATGTTTATGAAGATCCTCTGAAGTCCAACTGGAGAAGCCTCGAGCATATCATCAGCTTCAATAACGAGCTTTATCCGTATCTTGCAGACGGTATAGACAGCGTCACCGGTACTCCTGAAGGTTACAGAAAGTTGACCGATATCTATGGTGACAGCTGTCAGACTCTGGGAAATCCTGCAAAGCAGGGTGGCGATGGATTCGTGGAAGTGAAGTTCTTCAGCGGAGATGATCCGAAGGCTGCTGAGAACGCCAAGATGCAGGATATCGTAGATACGATCTTGGATCTGAGAGATAACCACAATGCTTCATTGGAGGATATAGCCATACTGGTCCGTACCAAGAAGCAGGGCACTGCTGTGGCGCAGGAGCTTATCCGCAACAATATAAATGTAGTCACTGCGGCTTCGCTTCGTGTGAAGAATTCCATATCTGTTCGCAGGCTCGTGTCCATGATGTCGTATGTGGATAATCCTGATGATGCAGTGGGGGCGTTTATAGCCAGAATGTACGGCATGGATAAAGTTCCGGATGCGTATCACAGTCTTCCGGATCTGGTGGAGCTGGTATATGGATTGTTATGCTCGGAGCCGTCTGGTGCCAGTGATTGTGAGAACGAGGTTCTGTATGTCACATCGTTCATGGACTATGTCATGGATTACAGCCGTGTCAATGGCAATAATCTGCACGACTTCCTCGGCGCATGGTCCGAAGCCGATCCGGCAGTGAATACTTCCGGAGGCAGCGGCGCGGTGAATGTGGTCACTATTCATGCCAGCAAGGGACTTGCGTATCCTTATGTGATAGTGCCTTTCATGGAGACGATGCTCCTGTATGATAATACAAAGACAAATGCCTGGGCTGCCCCGAGAAAGGAGAGTTCTGTGCTGGATGAGTATAGCGATGCCCTCTATTATGTGCCCCTGGGGCCGAAGGCGGAAAACAGCTATTTTAAAGACACTCTGGCCGAGGAGCGCTTCAATCAGGGTGTGGATATCATAAATCTGCTGTATGTCGCTACGACGCGAGCGAAATACGGTATGAAGCTGATGGCAAATGTCAAATATAAACGCTTCGGTGAGAGTATAGGCAGGCTTGTGTATGACTTCTGCGGGCATAAGGATTATTGCAGAGGGTCTCTTGGAGACTTCGAGGGGTACAGGAAACGCTTCGAGGATGCCTCTGCAGAGAAGGTGACCGGTATATCATTGACCAACCGTTTCTATGACAGAGGCGGCCGTCTGTCGATACGGCCATATGCTGCAGATTTCTTCACGGAACAGGATAATGAACTTGAAAGCCTTACATACAGGGAACGCGGCATTGTACTTCATGACATCCTCAGCCGCGTGGCGGTGCCCTCTGATCTTGATGGGGCGGTGAACGCGGCAATATGTGACGGCTCGCTTGCCGAATCTAGCCGGGACAAGGTCATGCGCTTCCTTGCAGGTCGCATTGCATCCCGCCCGGAATTTTTCCCCGCGGAGGGAACAGCCCGTGTCCTTAACGAGACAGCAATCATTGGCCTTGACGGCAGGGAGCATCGCCCGGACCGCGTTTTGATAAACCCTGACGGAAGCGTTGTCATCGTGGACTTCAAATTCGGTAAGCCTAAAGAGGATTATATGATACAGATAGAGACCTATCGTGCTTTGTTTGCAGATATGGGTTATAAGGATGTACGTGCAAATCTTTGGTTTGTTTACAACAATAAATTGCTTTAACTTTGTGGTCATGGAAAATAATGAGAATATCGTAAGTATACTTGAATACAATACTCATAGGGAGAAGATGACTCTTCCCGAGTACGGACGTCTGGTGCAGAAGATGGTCGAGGATGTGAAAAAGATAGAAGACAGGGGCAAAAGGACGGAGCAGGCAAAGGCTGTAGTCCGCACCATGGAGCTTCTTAACCCTTCCATCCATCAGCAGGAGAACTGGGAGCATACTCTCTGGGATAACTTTTTCGTGCTGGCTGGCTTCGATATCGATATAGATTCTCCATTCCCAATGCCACAGAAGGCTGCTATCCATGCCAAGCCAAATGTCGTGCCTGTGCAGAAGAAGCCTATAAAAGCCACTCATTACGGTCGTAATATCGAGAGTATAATCGAGCTGATTGCCGCCAGGGAAGATGGCGAAGTCAAGACTGAGATGATACGTGATCTGGCAATATATATGCGTACACAGTACCTTATCTGGAACAAGGACTCTGTTGCAGATCAGACCATTTTCAAGGATATAGAAAAACTCTCGGATGGACGTATCGTGGTTCCGGAAGGTCTTGAACTGTCGGAAATGTCCAAGAGGATATCTCTCAACCGTCCCGGCGTTTTCACCCAGGGACAGAATCAGAAGAATAATAACAGGAACCGTGGGCAGAAACGCGGTAACCAGCGCAAGCGTCGTTAATATATGAAGAAGACAAAAGAATGGCTTCATGACGGTTCTCTGATGGCAGTCGGCGGACTTGTTCTTGCTGTATTCACCATCTTTGCGACTTTGTCATCCGTGTCATACATGATAAACTGGAAGATAGACCAGAGCCTCATGGATGCATCATCGATGTTCTCGGATAATGTAGACATCGCCAACAAGGCTGGCGGAGCTGGTTTCCATATGGGACATTTTCTCGTTGGCGATTGTTTCGGTGTCGGTGCCCTGCTGCTCTGTGCGTTCCTCGGATACGTTTCATGCAAGCTCATCGCCCGTAAGGAGGTGGACTGGGTGCGCATTGCCCTGCTTTCCATACTCGGTACATTCTCATTTGCGCTGTTGATGGCATATGTGGCAAATATTGCCGGCGGCAGCATCGCAACGATATTTGGCGGCGGTATAGGCGGAGGGGCGTGTTCTTTCCTGGTCAGTGCCATGATTACGCTTTTCGGACATGTCGTGCCAGCTCTTGTCATTGTCCTGATTCCAGTGATTCTGTTCTTGCTGTACAGCGAGAAGATGCCTTTCGTCAAGGTTGAGGCTGCTGAACCTGAAAATGAGCTTGGTCAGCCTGTCATGGAACCGGAACCCGTGCCTATGGAAGAACCTGAACCTGTTGTTATAGAGTCCCCTGTCGCTCCTGTGGACCCTGTCGCTCCAGTGGTTTCTCCTGTACATTCAGAGCCTGAAGCGGCAAAGCCGGAAGATGAGGACCTGAATCTTACTATCAAGGGCCCGGATGAAGAAATATCCACAGAGATAGAGGAAGAACTGCCTCAGCTTGACATACGCAGCGATGTGGATAGGTACAGTTTCCCGTCGCTCGACCTTCTCGAAGATTATGCAGACAAGCGTTATACGATATCACGTTCGGAGATCGAACGCAACTCGGAGCGCATAAAAGCCACCCTTGCCTCATTCAGGATTCCTGTGGAAAGCATAGAGGCAACCGTGGGTTATACAGTCACACTGTATCGTATCATACTGGGCGAGGGTGTGCGTGTAAGCCAGGTCAAGAATATCGAGGAAGATATAGCCATCAAAATCGGTATCAAGGGAGTGCGAGTCGTCATGCTGTCCGATGCTGTCGGCATAGAGGTGCCTAATGACCGTCCTTCGGTAGTGCCTCTCAAGGCCGTGCTCAACAGCGAGTCGTTCCGCAATACAAAGGCTCAGCTTCCTATTGCAGTAGGTTATACAATCACCAATAAGGCTAAGGTTTACGATCTCGCTGATGCTCCGCATCTTCTGGTGGCCGGTGCCACCAAACAGGGCAAGTCAGTCGGCCTCAATTCCATCATTACGTCCTTGCTTTATCACAAGCATCCTACCGAACTGAAGTTCGTGTTCATCGATCCGAAGATGGTGGAGTTCCAGAAATATGGCAAGCTTATAGATCACTATCTGGCGGTTCTTCCGGCATCGGATGACAGTACGGAGAAGAAAAATGCAATCGTTACGGATCCGCGCAGCGCAGAGGCTATACTCAGTTCTCTCTGCGTGGAGATGGATGAGCGTTATAAGCTGATGTCTGCAGCGGGCGAGAACAAGATAACGGATTATAATGAGAAGTTCCGCAATCGCCGTCTCAATCCAAACAACGGCCATCACTTCATGCCATATCTGGTGGTGATCGTGGATGAGTATGCCGACCTTACCAAGTCTCTTTCGGGATCCGAGAAGAAGCTGGGCATAAGTATAGAGAACAGTATCAACCGTCTTGCTGCCAAAGGCCGAGCAGCCGGTCTGCATGTGGTCATAGCCACTCAGCGTCCTTCTGTGGATGTCATCACCGGTACTATCAAAGGCAACTTCCCGACCCGTATGGCATTCCGTACGGTCCAGCGCCAGGATTCTCAGACCATACTTGGAATGCCGGGTGCAGAGAGGCTTATAGGCAGGGGAGATATGCTGTTCTTCACAGGCGCGGATGCAGAACGTATCCAGTGCGCTCTTGTGGATACTGATGAGATCGAGCGCGTGACATCCTATATTGCCGCGCAGCAGGGCTATCACCAGAGGTGTGTAGATCCGTATTATCTGCCGGAGCCTGTCAATCCGGACGGCACTCCTATGAATGGGGAACCGGTAATGATAGACATGAAGAGCGTCGATCCTATGTTCGAGGAGGCTGCACGTCTGGCAGTGATGAACCAGCAGATCTCCACTTCATTCCTGCAGCGCAAGATGCAGCTTGGCTTTGCCCGTGCAGGACGTGTGATGGATCAGCTTGAGGCTGCCGGTGTCGTCGGCCCTCAGAATGGTGCCAAGTCCCGTGAGGTCCTGGTTCCCGATCTGGCCACGCTCCAGCCTATTCTTGACGCATACATAAAATAAATGGTATTATGAAGTATCGTTTCCTGTTTGTCGCTTTGCTGCCTTTCATGTATCTGTCACTCCATGCACAGAACAGGCATGGCATGCTCGGCGTGGATACAGAGGACAAGAAGGTGGAGATGGTGGTGTCGTACGAGTTCCGCAGCGGGATTGACGCGGGCAAGGGCAGGGCATCGCTTGTGATCCAGGACGGATGCTTTCGTCTGGAGTCCAACGGCTTTGAGGTCTACAGTGATGGCAAGAGCTGCTGGACAGTAAATCCGTCTGCCAGAGAGCTGGTCGTTGACAATGCGATAACAATAGATATGAATGCCTCTCCCAAGCAGTTGCTTGAGATTCTCGGCATGAACCCGGACAGGTCTGACGTGGATGTCGTGTATGGAGCCGATGGCGCTTTGAGTACCATGAAGGCTACGCTCCATGATGGAACACAGCTGTCACTTACGGTGCGCTCCATCAAGACATCGGCCAGGGGAGATATCTCTGTATTTACTTATGATGAGGGCAGTATAGGGCCCAGGTGGGTGGTTACAGATCTTCGCGCAGACTGAATCCGCTTGAACACCACACCCTGTCGGATGTTATAAGGCATCCTTCCAGGTCTTCCCGTCCTTCGATAAAGGCAGATGCCTGTTCGAAGCCTATCACCATACAGTATGTGGCCAATGCATCGGCAAGTGCGGATGTCGGGGCCAGTATTGTGGCGCTGAGCAGGCTGTGAGTGACCGGGGCTCCAGTACGTGGATCCACTGTGTGGGAATATTTCACCCCGTCTTTAATGTAGAATTTCCTGTAGTTGCCCGAGGTAACCACTCCGCATTCCTGTCCTTCCGGGATCGTGAATATGCCTTGGATGCTTTCTCCCGGACTCATGTTGCCGTCGAATGGTGCATCTATCCCTATGGTCCACCCCTTGCCGGATGGATTAAAGCCGCAGCATGCTATCTCTCCGCCTATGTCGACGAGCATGTCCGTAACGCCCTGGCCTTTCAGCCATGCTGCGACCATATCCGCGCTGTAGCCTTGTGCGACGGCGTTGAAGTTCATTCTGCTGCGGTTGGCTCTGGCCTCGGCGATCTCGTCCTCCGAAGGCATCTGCCCCTGCTTGAAACCGAATCCCCACACGTCGAAAAGGGCTGCTGCACGCGTATCCAGAGCGCCATCTGTTTCCATATACAGCGAGTCGCAGTAATCTGTGAGCTCTTGTAGTATACTGTACATGCGGCTTCCGTCATCAGGTATATTCTCTCCTGCATTCTGACGGGTCAGCAATGAATTTATGTTGTAGCCCGATACGGCATTGTCTATGTCTGTCAATATCTGGTCTATGCTGTCCTTTGCCTGTGATGGCCACGTGCTTTGTGCTCCTGACGGAATCCTGCATTTAATGCTGTATGTCCCTCCTTGAGCATATCCTGTGATTCTCACATATTGACTGCTTTGGCAAGAGGCCAGCGCGATAATGCAGAATAGAAGCGGTATCAGTGCTTTTTTCATAGATGGATGGCAAAGTATTTGTACAAAGGTAGCGGATTTTCGCATAATTTTTAGCATATTTGCAGGATTAAATGCGTATGATAGTGAGATATAAAAACATACTGATTCCGATTGCTGCGGTGGTGCTGGCGTCCATCATTTCTGTGTCGTGCAAGAAGAAGGATGACACGCCTACAAAGGAGTTTATGAACGGCAACGTAACTTTCAGCGGCATTTGCCCGTTTCAGGAGGTCGGTGCCAAGAAGGTTCCTGTGCACGTGAAGGGTGTTTATCATCCACTCGGCAAGGCAACCAGCATTGGCTTCAAATTGGAGTCATGTTCTGACACTCTTTCTACAAAGTATGACCCTGACAAGGGCGCAGACTTCGATGTGGACATTCCAAGCGACCCGGGTACATACAAACTCAATGTATATGTGATACCTGAGGATAGCGATGCATATTACACCACGTCGGCATCATTTACAGTCGTTGCCGTGGATGCGAAAAAGAGTGTGAGCGGCTTTGATTACAAAGGGGCTACATTTACTGATGATCGCGGTTCGAAGCCCGTTACTTATAATTATGAAACTGTAGGCGGAGTTCAGTGGATGAGTCGTAATCTCAGCTACGACGGTGCCGGACAGTCTTATTATAGTCCGGTAATGGATTATTCCTGGGGGCGTTATTATACCTGGGAGGAGGCCAAGACCGCATGTCCGTCAGGCTGGGAACTTCCTTCAGACCAGGATTTCGTAGATCTTGCGAATGCTCTTGATCCGGGGAAGGACTACAAGACAGGAGCGGATTGTGCTGAAGCGGCAGGTGCGTTCATGGTACTGTCGTACTTCAATTCAGAGCGCCTGTGGCCATACAGCCCTTTTATAAAGATTCCTTCGGATCCTAAGTTCTATGCTCTACCTGCAGGCTTCCTGAATATAGCGGAGACCGATCCGGACTTCAAGTATCATGGATTTTATGATCTGGCTCTTTTCTGGACTGGTGATGCGGATCCCGACCACGATGGCCAGGCTATTTACAGACATATCAATCTTGACAGCAATATACTCATGAAAGGAAGCGCAGATGTCGCTTCCATGGCTATGAGTGTGCGCTGTATTAAAAAATAATCATTATGAAAAAAGGTACTGTAGCAATTCTTGTAATTGCACTTGTTGCTGCCCTTGTTTTCTGGGGCGTTGGTAAATATAACGGTCTTGTGTCTGATCAGGAGAAGGTAGAAGCTCAGTGGGCCAAGGTTGAGAGCGCATATCAGCGTCGCGCCGACCTCATCCCTAATCTCGTGCAGACAGTGAAAGGCTATGCAAAGCATGAGGAAGAGACTCTCGCTGAGGTCGTTGAGGCACGTGCCAAGGCTACTTCTGTGACCGTAGACCCAGCTAATCTTACTGACGAGTCTCTGGCTCAGTTCCAGCAGGCTCAGGCTGGTCTGACTTCAGCTCTTGGTCGACTTCTCGTTGTGCGCGAGGCTTATCCGGAGCTCAAGGCTGACAAGATGTTCCTTGAGCTTCAGACCCAGCTCGAGGGTACTGAGAATCGTATCAATGTAGAGCGTAATGCGTTCAATGACGTAGCTAAGGAGTATAATGTTGCCATACGTCAGTTCCCTGTGAATGTTATCGCTTCTATGTTTGGATTTCAGCAGAAACCATATTTCCAGGCTGACGAAAATGCATCCAAGGCTCCTGTAGTAAGCTTTGAGTAAAATACCTGTTGCTATGAAGAAGTTCTTAGCAATTTTTCTTCTGGGATGCTCTTGCCTTGCGGCAGGAGCATTTCCCGATAAGCCCGCAGTGGAGGGCCCTGTCAATGACTATGCAGGTATCCTGAGCGCCTCCCAGGTCGTGGAACTCCAGCATATCCTGGTGGATTTTGCAGACAGTACTTCCACGCAGATATGTTTCGTGTCTGTGTCGGATCTCGAAGGCATGTCTGTGAGCCAGTATGCCATAGAGCTGGGCCTCAGATGGAAGGTGGGTGATGACCAGTTCAACAATGGCATAGTGTTCCTTGTCAAGCCCAAGATAGGGGATTCGTACGGGGAGGCCTTCATAGCTGTCGGACGCGGTCTGGAAGGTGCCATTCCTGATATTACCTGCCATCGCATAATCAATGATGTCGCCATTCCGTATTTCAGGATGGATGATTATTACGGAGGCATAAAGGCTGCCTGTTTCAGGATTATGGAGCTGGCCAATGAGGAGTATCACAGCCCGTATCAGGATGATGAAGATGGTGAGATGTCTTTTATCGTATTTCTTGTAATCCTGATAATTGTCTGCGCTATCATCCGCCGCCGTCTCGGTAGGGGAAATGGAGGCGGTCACGGCAATGGCAGCAATGGCGGCGGCAGTGGCCGGCCATTCATATTCGTGAGTCCCGGTTCATCGTACGGCGGGGGGGTCGGCAGCTCTGGCGGAGGCTCTTTCAGGGGCGGATTCTCGGGCGGCTTC
>JAZRXU010000125.1:0-6096 GCA_045600345.1 Candidatus Cryptobacteroides sp.
CGTCCTTTCCTTATCGAGACTCAGGCTCTAAGCTCCACGGCCGCATACGGCACCCCGCAACGCAGTGCTACCGGCTTCGATCAGCGCCGTCTCAACATGCTTCTTGCCGTTCTGGAACGTCGTGCCGGCTTCAAGCTGAGTCAGAAGGATGTTTTCATAAATATGGCCGGCGGACTTAAGGTCACCGACCCTGCATGCGACATGGCGGTGATCTGTGCTGTCCTCAGCAGTGCGTTCGATATGCCTATTGCCAGCGATGTATGTTTCGCCGGCGAGGTTGGCCTCAGCGGCGAAATTCGTCCGGTAGGACAGACGGACCGCCGTATCACAGAGGCAAAACGCCTCGGCTTCAGCAAGATCTACGTATCCAAATATGCCAGCGTAGAGCATGTAGAAAAGGGTATCAGCGTCATCAAGGTCGCCGACGTCCCTGAACTCGTCCGTTCTCTTTTCCGATAGATACTGCGAAACGGAATAATAGCTATTCGGAAACTTCGCTGTCGTGAACGGCTTTGATAAAGTCGAATGATGTTCCTTTGTCGAGAGTGCATTCCGAGATGCCATGGAAACCACGCAGGAAGTCTGCTGTGGCCATGCGTTTCTTGCCTGAGAGCTGAATGTCTGTAAGGACCACTGCTCCGTCTGTTGTAGAGACGGCAATGTAAGATTTACCGTCCGAGAGCAATGTGCCTGGCGTGCAGCTTTGAGGAACTTCTATCTCACCCTCTGCCGCAGCATGAGCTTTGAACACTTTCATGCCTGTTACCTTGCCGCTTGCATCCACAAGACCTGTGTATGCGCATGGATAGTCGGAAAGACCGCGTATGAGATTGACAATATGACGTGATGTATCGTTCCAGTCGATGTGGCAGAGTTCCTTCGTGAGCTTAGGTGCCTTGTGCAGGATCTCGGATCCCTGGATAAAACTCTTCTGTACCCGTATCTCAAGGTTGCCTTCAATGAGGCCTTCGACAGTCTGCAGCACCACGCGTGAACCCATCTCCATGAGCGCGTCATGAACGTCAGCTGCGGTGTCTTCCGGCTTGATGACGTACTGCTCGCGCATGAGAATCTTTCCCGTGTCCACGCCATCATCTATAAGGAACGATGTCACGCCTGTTGCGCGGTCTCCGTTGATTACAGCCCAGTTGATAGGCGCTGCGCCACGATACTGCGGCAGCAGAGCGGCGTGGAGGTTGAATGTGCCGAGGCGCGGTATGCTGAACACTTCGCGCGGAAGAAGGCGGAATGCCACCACCACGAAGATGTCTGGTTTGTACTTCTTGAGCTGCTCTATGAACTCCGGATCCTTCATCCTGACAGGCTGGAGCAGAGGAATGTTGTGCTCTACTGCGAATTTCTTCACGGCGCTTTCGCTCACCTGCATGCCGCGTCCTGCCGGCTTGTCCGGAACGGTGACGATGGCGCTGATCTTATAACCTTGTTCGATGAGCGTCCTGAGTGGTGCTACAGCGAACTCCGGTGTGCCCATGTAGATGATGCTTGTCTTATGGAGTCTTTCCTTGACGAAAAGTTTTATTTTTCTGAAGAATGCTTTCATATTGTCGTTTCCGAGTATCGCTTCGTCATTGATGGCTTTGTATGTGAGATATGCTCCTATAGGTAGAAGTACGTAAGTGGCTATGAATGCTCCCGATATGGGGTCGATGGCTCCGTCACGGGCAAGTTTGGTGCCTATGATGTCCACGACATAGTACAGTACGAAGAAGAGTATCGAGACAATCGCGGGAACGCCGAGTCCACCCTTGCGTATCAGTGCTCCAAGAGGAGCTCCGATGAAGAAAAGTATGAAGCATACAAGCGCCAGCGCGAACTTCTTGTATATCTCCAGCGCTACCAGCTTGATCATTGTAGCCGGGTGCAGTGTCTCGCGGTCGAACGATGACAGGTCGTTGATGGCATTGTTGAGCTTCGTCAAGGCCTGATCGTGTGCGCGGATGTTGTCCTCCAGACTCACGTCATCAAGGCATGAAAGGTCGAAGAGTGAGGAGTGCTGTGCCATGAATGCGCTGTCGATCTGGCTGTTGTATGCGAAGGTTCCCGACTGCCTCATCGATGCCAGCTGTTTTGTGCGGGCCTCGGTAAGGTCGGTCTTGATAGAATCCTGGTCCTCGATCAGGTCTCCCAGACTCATCGATTTTGCCTGGTCGGAATATTTTCCTGTCTTGCTCTTCTCGAAGCTGTAGTGCTCCAGGGGAATGATCATGGTCTGTTTGCTGAATGCTGTGCGCTGAAGCTGGCGCGTGGTGTCTCGGTATGATGTACTGTTGGTTTCCTCATAATTGACGCCATTGTACATCGTGAAGTTCAGAGACTTTTTGTCCTTGGCCATCTTGAGCATGGCAGAATCTGCAATGGCCAGCGCAATGTTACCCTTGCCTGCGCTGTGGTTGTATACCATTACGCCATGCATCATTCCTGTCTTGCGGTCATTACGTTCCACTCGAAGTATATAGCCTTCGATACCGTCATAGAACGTTTTGGTAGGTATCTTTATCTCGTTCTTTGTTTTCAGAATGTCCTCGCGAAGGGTATAAGTCCTGTTATACGCCGCGGGAACAAGATTGTTGGCTATATAGAATGCACCGACGGCGATAAGGAAGCTCACTGCAATGAGCGGTGCCATGATGCGTGACAGCGATACGCCTGATGCCTTTATTGCTGTGAGCTCGAAGTTCTCCGCCAGGGAACCCATGGTCATCATTGATGCAAGCACCGAGGCAAGTGGAAGGGAGAGGGGCATCATGATGGTGGCTCCGCATGCGAGGAACTCCATGATGACTCCCAGACCCAGGCCTTTTCCGACGAGCTCGTCTATGTATACCCACAAAAATTGCAGAAGCAGGACAAATATCACCACCAGCAGGATCGCCATAAACGGTCCTACAAATGCCTTGATGAGATATTTGTCAAGCTTTTTCAGCATAGGCTGGGCTCTGGGTTATGCCAGGGCGGCCTTCTTGAGCTCTGCCAGAGCGTCAGCAAGACCTGCGGCATTCTTGCCGCCTGCAGATGCCATGCCAGGCTGTCCGCCGCCGCCACCCATGATGAACTTGGCTGCGTTGCGTATATCTGTACCGGCATTCTTGCCTGCGGCAACGAGGTCAGAACTGTACATTACCACGAGCTGTGGCTTGCCTTCATTCTCGATGGCGGCAACAAGAGCGGTGTTTTTGGCTTCTTTCTGAAGAAGAAGGGCGGCATCGCGGAGCATGGCCGGATCTATGGCGAAGTCCACAACGATGAGTTTGCGTCCATTCACGTCTTCGGCCCTGTCCATCAATGTGTTTTTCATCTGCACTGCACGCTCCTTCGCAATCTGCTCAAACTCTTTCTTGTAGCCGGCATTCTCGCTGATAAGCTTCTCGATGGCAGCTTTGAGGTCAGGGACATTATTGAACAGCGCGCGTGTGTCACGAAGCAGATTCTCCATAACGTCGACGTAGTCCTCTGCATAGAGGCCGGTGCATGCCTCGATGCGGCGTATGCCGGCTGCAACTGCACTCTCGGATGTGAGTTTGAAGAAGCCTATGTTGCCGGTCGCGCTTGTATGGACGCCGCCGCACAGCTCGACGCTGTCGCCGAAACGTACCACGCGTACCTTGTCGCCGTATTTCTCGCCGAAGAGGGCCATTGCACCCATGCTGCGGGCTTCGTCCATTGAGGCGTCACGCTTCTCGACAAGCGGATAGTTCTTGCGAATGAGCTGGTTCACGCGGTTCTCCACGCGGTCTATCTGTTCGTCTGTCATCTTCTCGAAATGGGAGAAGTCGAAGCGGAGGTATTTGTCACATACATATGAGCCTTTCTGCTCGACGTGTGTACCAAGCACTTCGCGAAGAGCCTGGTGCAGGAGGTGTGTGGCACTGTGATTTGCGGAAATATTGTCGCGACGCTCTGCGTCCACTACGAGCTTGAAGCTCTCGGTGCAGTCTGCAGGCACTTTTTCAAGAATGTGCACTGTGAGGCCATTCTCCTTGAGAGTGTTGAGCACCTTGATCTTCTCTCCGCTTTCGCTCTCGATATATCCGGTGTCGCCTACCTGACCACCCATCTCTCCGTAGAACGGGGTGCGGTCGAATACGGCCTGGATGCTCTCTTTGCCGCCTGTCTTCACGATGCGGTGGCGGCAGAGCTGTGCGTCCTCTACCTCGGTGACATCATAACCCATGAACTGTACGTCTGTGCATGGATGGATCTCATTCCAATCGCCGAACTCGTTGGATGTGGCTGCGCGTGCACGGTCTTTCTGTTTCTGAAGTTCCTGCTCGAATACCTTGAGGTCTACCTTGAACCCGTTCTCACCTGCGATGAGCTCGGTAAGGTCGATAGGGAATCCGTATGTATCATAAAGCTTGAATGCATCCTCGCCCGAGATGAGTTTGTTCTCGCCGGCTGCTTTCATATGGTCGTTGAGAAGAGCGATGCCCTTGTCAAGGGTCTTGAAGAATGCAAGCTCCTCTGCTCGGATTGTGCTCTCGATAAGTTTCTGCTGTGCAACGATCTCCGGGAAGAATTCTCCCATATCGTCAATCAGCTGCGGCACCAGACGGCAGAGGAATGGCTCCTGAAGCCCGAGGAAAGTATATCCATAACGCACTGCACGACGGAGGATTCGGCGGATGACGTAGCCTGCCTTGTTGTTTGAAGGGAGCTGGCCATCGGCGATGCTGAAGCTGATGGTACGGATGTGGTCGGCAATCACGCGCATCGCAACGTCAGTCTTCTGGCCTTCGCCGTATCTATGTCCGGACAGCTCGCCGATTTTTGCAAGCATGCCGCTGAATACGTCTGTATCGTAGTTGGAGTTCTTGCCCTGAAGTACGGCACAGAGGCGCTCGAAGCCCATTCCTGTGTCGATGTTCTTCGCAGGAAGATTTTCGAGGTGGCCGTCAGCCATGCGCATATACTGCATGAAAACGATGTTCCAGATCTCGATTACGTGAGGGTCGGATTTGTTGACCAGCTCACGGCCAGGGATGCCGCTTGCTGCTTTCTCCTCCGGAGTCCTGATATCCACATGGATCTCCGAACAAGGGCCGCATGGGCCTGTGTCGCCCATCTCCCAGAAGTTGTCGTGCTTGTTGCCGAGCAGGATGCGATCTTCAGGAAGGTATTTGAGCCATGCCTTCTTCGCTTCCTCGTCAAGGGAAGTTCCATCTTCAGCGGAACCTTCGAACACTGTGGCGTAAAGGATATCCTTGTCGATCTTGTAAACCTCTGTAAGCAGTTCCCATGCCCAGTCTATCGCTTCGGTCTTGAAATAGTCTCCGAAGCTCCAGTTGCCCAGCATCTCGAACATTGTGTGGTGGTAAGTGTCGTGTCCTACCTCCTCAAGATCGTTGTGCTTGCCGCTCACGCGGAGACATTTCTGTGTATCGGCCGCCCTGTCGTACTGTTTTGGTGCGTTGCCGAGGAAAATGTCCTTGAACTGGTTCATGCCGGCATTGGTGAACATCAGTGTGGGGTCGTTCTTGATCACCATCGGTGCCGATGGTACAATAGTGTGATTTTTAGATGCGAAAAAATCCAGAAAAGCGCGTCGTATTTCTTTTGATGTCATAATTCTTATTGTATGGGTGCCCTTTGGGCAAATAACCTACAAAAATACATAAATTTCCGTAATTATCAGTATATTTGCCACTGTACATGAACACTTTTTGGAAAAAGATAAAATGGATACATGTTCTTGCCGGAATTGCGGCGAGCCTTGTGGTGTATACGGCCTATCTGCATATCTTCATTTTCGTGTTTCATGGCACTCTTCCTAAAACCCAGCTGCTGAGGTCGAAGAACGAATCTTTGCAGGTCCAGGCTCAGATGCTTTCCCGTCAGATGAGATCTTATTCTGAGGCGTTGGACGCTCTGGAAGTGAGGGACGAGGAAATCTACCGTTCGATTTTCGGTCTTAACAGCATACCGTCTTCCATACGCAATGCCGGTCTGCAGGGAGACAGACGCTATACTGAGCTTGAATATGCGGATCGCAGCGGCAATCTTCGGGAACTTGTCGGTATTTCCGACGTGGTTCAGAAGAAGGCATATGTGCAGAGTAAATCATATGATGAGATCTAT
>JAZRXU010000126.1:0-46179 GCA_045600345.1 Candidatus Cryptobacteroides sp.
CAATATCGAAGGGCTTCTCGTCTTGCAACGCAAGAGCCATGGCATCGTTGTCAAAGATATCAGCCTGAAAGAAACGCGGCTCATGACCCTTTTCGACAACAACATTCTGCGATTCAGCAACATGAATGGCTTCTGCTGAGACATCGATTCCGACGACCTCGCAACCAGGAATGTTTGCAGCCATGGTCCACGCTATACATCCAGACCCTGTACAAAGGTCCAGAATACGCACAGGGGACGCATCCACTCCATAAGCGCTGCGATGACGATAAAGCATCATGGCATGTTCTATGACCTGACGGCATATCCACTCTGTCTCGGGGCGAGGAATCAGGACAGAAGAAGACACTTTGAAACGATTATCGTAGAACACCGTATATCCCAGTACATACTGCAAGGGTTCACCAGTCAAGAGACGTTCGAGAGCCGGCTCGGCAAGAGCAAGCTGCTTGGGTTTCAGTTCGAGCGTGGGATTTACCATATAGGTATAGCTCTCCACACCCAGGAACTCGGTACAAAGAACTCCTGCAATGGTGTTAGCCTCTTCGGAAGGATATATTTCAGAAAGCCTGGACCTGGCAGACTGTACGAACTCTTTTAATTGCATTTGCTATCAACCACAGTGGACAGAAAGTCCTTCATCTGCATACCTGCCACACGCACCATCTTTGGAACGAGGGAAGCCGATGTCATCCCGGGGATTGTATTGACTTCGAGGAAATACAGCCCTTTCTCTGACAGGATATAGTCTACCCTGACAAGCCCCTCACATCCCAGCTGATCATATATTTTACGCGAAGCGTCCTGAACCATATCCCACGTCTGCTGGTCTAAACGCGCGGGACAGATCTCGTCACTCAGGCCATTGTACTTGGCTTCGTAGTCGAACCATTCTGTATGGGGAACAATCTCAACGATCGGCAGAGCTTTGAGCTCACCGGCCTCACGATATACTGCGCAGGTGATTTCACGGCCGGTAATGGCCTCTTCCGCCATGACTGTCTTGCCTTCCGCAAACGCAGCCTCCACAGCAGGAAGCACATCATCCATGGTCTTTACCTTCGTTACGCCGAAACTGCTGCCGCCATCGGTCGGTTTGACAAACATCGGAAGACCGAGCTCTGATACCCAGCGCTCCGGATCCACGCTCTGCCCCTTCCGCACAAAAATATCCTTTGCGCATTTAACATAAGGCACATTTCGCAGATAGCTCTTACAGCTGAACTTGTCAAACGTGGTTGCCGCCACGAAAGAGCTGCAGCTGCTGAATGGTATGCCCAGCATTTCCAGATAGCCTTGCATCTGACCATTTTCTCCAGGCGCACCATGCTGCATGATATAGACAAAGTCGAAATTGACCTTTACACCGTCATATACCACAGAAAAATCAGTCTTATCAATCTGCGGACGCTCGTTATCTGCAATTTCCACGCGTGCTGCCCCATCCTTGCGGACTGCAACCAGCGACCACTTGCCGAAACGGGCAAAAATTTCATAGACATTGAAGCGCTCCGGGTCAAATTGCGACGCTGTGAACTGTCCGCTGCGAATACTGACCTCCCACTCTGAAGAGTCGCTTCCATATATAATTGCAAGGTTTTTCATCTGCTAATTGAAAAAATTATCTTCTATATCATCTTCATCCGACGTTGCCAAACCGCTTGAAGCTGCCTGGATATCGTTTCCGCAGTCCAAATCCATCTCAAAATTAGGAGGTGCCGTGAATCTGCCGTTACTGTTAAGCGTTCCGTCAGAAAGGCATTTCTTCATGAACAGGCCCCAGATAGGCAATGCCATATTCGATCCTCCACCCAGCTGAAGTCCACGGAAATGTACCTGCCTGTCCTCTGCACCGACCCACACACCTGCCGTGATCGATGGGGTATAGCCTATAAACCAGCCATCCGACTGATCGTTTGTGGTACCGGTCTTGCCGGCAATATCGCCAGGAATATTGTAATATGCACGAAGGCGGACTGCCGTACCCGCATTCACTACGCCGGACATGAGATTCTCCATCAGATATGCACTGTGCTCGCTGATAGCCTCCTTCTTGCGGGTGGTGAAGGTAGAAAGGGTATTCCCCATATTATCCTCTATCGAGGTGACAAAGAGGGGCGCTATATACACGCCGTGCGAAGGGAATGTATTATATGCCGGCACCATTTCATACAGAGCTATATCACAAGAGCCTACACAAAGTGAATATACCTCGTCAAGGTGCGCACTGATACCCATTCTGCGCATCATCTGAATCATGGCCTCAGGACCGAACTGCTTCATCAGATATGCAGAGATATTGTTGGAAGATTTCATCAAGCCCCACTTGAGAGTGACACTCTGACCTATCCATTCCTCCTTGTCGGTACTTTTAGGAGTCCATGTCTCATCCTGACCCGCAAGGTCGAAGGTCTGCGGGACATTGACCACGCGATGGCATGGAGACAAACCTTCCTGCATGGCAAGAGTATAAAGGAACGGCTTGACGGTCGATCCCACCTGACGTTTGCCCTGACGGACATTGTCATATTTGAAATAACGGTAGTTCGGGCCTCCGACATATGCCTTGACCTCACCGGTCACCGGCTCGACAGCCATAAATGCAGCTCGTATAATACCCTTGTAATACTTGATTGAATCATTTGGGGTCATGAGAGTGTCAACAGATTTGCCTACCACATGTTTTCGTCCCATGGCATCTTTCTCGGTACGATATGCAAAAAGCTTCATGTTGGTCTTTACATCGAAAGACTTCAATATCTCATCCTCTGAAGCACCACGAGCTTTCATCATACGATAGCGGTCGCTCCAGCGACGGGCCTGCTTCATGAGCACAGCAATGGTCTCTGGAGTGGTGTCGTCTGCAAAAGGACGCTGTCTGTTGTATCGCTGCTCCTTGTCGAAATCTGTCTGCAGACGGCCTCCCAGATGCTCTGTCACGGCCTCTTCTGCATATTTCTGCATGTTATAGTTGATGGTGGTATGGATACGGAGACCGTCCTTGTCAAGATTGTAAGGAGTGCCATCCGCCTTCTTGTTCTTGTTGAGCCAGCCATAGAGCTGGTCGTCTGCCCATAAAAGCGAATCGGCCTGATAATCCTCGATCTGCGCATAAGACGACTTCTTGGGCTCTTTCGCGTTCATCACGCGGCGAAGCATATCCCTGAAATATGGAGCGAGACCGGTATTATGGTCCTGAACCTGATAATTCAGGGTGATAGGCAGCGATTTCAGCGAATCACGCTGTGCCTTGGTGATGAAGTCCGCTTCCTCCATCTTGTTGAGTACATGATTGCGGCGCTGCATGCTGCGCTCCGGATTGAGTGCCGGGTTATATCGTGTCGGCTTATTGACCATTCCGACAAGCGTTGCCGCCTCCTCGGCTGTGAGATCTGCCGGGAGTTTACCGAAAAATGTCCCGGCTGCAGCCTTGATGCCATATGAATTGCTGCCGAAAAACACAGCATTCATGTACATTGTAACAATCTCATTCTTGGTATAGCACCTCTCCAGCTTTACAGCAGTCACCCATTCCTTCAGCTTGATCCATACCATCTTGATCTTGCCCACACCCGGTATTCTGCTGGTCACATCCTCACGCGGGTATAGCGTCTTTGCAAGCTGCTGAGTGATGGTACTGCCACCTCCCTGTGACGAGTCATGCATAAGGATGGTTCTGAAAAGAACACGGCCCAGGCCCTGCATGTCTATACCGGAATGTTTGTAGAAGCGTTTATCCTCCGTAGCGACTGCGGCCTCGACAAGGTATGGGGACAGTTCCTCGTATGTAACGAACGAACGGTTCTCTATATGAAAAGTCGTAAGCACGCGGCCGTCATCTGACAACACCTGGGTGGCAAGCTTGCTGTTGGGCCTCTCCAGATCTTCGAAAGAGGGGATGTCAGCAAAACACCACACGAGTCCGAGTATGAACACCATGAGTGCAATCGGAGCAAGCAGGATAATCCAAAACCAGCGTATAATTTTTATTTTCAATAAAGAGGTCATACCTTATAATATTGGGCTACAAAAATACGTAAAAAGTTTGGATAATTGGGGAGTTTGTAGTTTACTTTGCAAAAAGATTAGTGCCGAAATGAAGGGAAATCTAGTAATCGTCGAGTCTCCTACAAAAGCCAGAAAAATCCAGGGCTATTTGGGTAAAGAATATATAGTCAAATCCAGCCAGGGTCACATCAGAGACCTGAGTACCAATAACTTAAGCATTGATATAAAGAACGGATTCAAGCCCGAATACGAAATACCTGCAGAGAAAAAGAAAATCGTGGCAGAGCTGAAAGCTCTATCTAAGGATGCAGATATCGTATGGCTCGCTTCCGATGCCGACCGCGAGGGTGAAGCCATATCATGGCACCTCGTGGAAACCCTTGGTCTGGATAAGGCAAAGACCAAACGCATCACCTTCGACCAGATCACAAAACCAGCAGTTCTCGAGGCGATAGAGAATCCTCGTGACATCGACATGAATCTCGTATCGGCCCAGCAGGCGCGCAGAGTACTTGACCGCCTTGTCGGTTTCGAACTGAGTCCGGTTCTCTGGAAGAAAATTCAGCCCAAGCTTTCTGCCGGACGTGTACAGAGTGTGGCTCTCCGTCTCATTGTGGACAGGGAAAGGGAGATTCAGAACTTCGGCAGCGAGCAATATTATAAGGTTGATGCCGTATTCACGCCTGAAGGCTCCAGCACATCCCTCAAGGCCACGCTTGACACACGATTCAAAACAGAGCAGCAGGCCTACACATTTCTCGAGAAAAGCATAGGTGCTGAATATAAGATCGGCAATATCACCTCAAAAGAAGGTGTACGCAAGCCGTCATCTCCGTTTACGACATCCCTTCTCCAGCAGGAAGCTGCACGCAAGCTCGGCTTCAGCGTCAACCAAACTATGCAGGTGGCGCAGAAGCTCTACGAAGAGGGTCTTATCACATATATGCGTACAGACTCCACGAATCTGGCTCCGGTAGCTCTGTCCACTGCAAAAAGATTTATCTGTGACAACTTCGGGCCGGAATACTCTCAGCCGCGTCAGTACAAGACCAAGAGCAAGGGTGCACAGGAAGCCCATGAGGCCATTCGCCCTACATATATTGACAATACCGAGATCAAGGGTACTGCAGCAGAGGTAAAGCTCTATAACCTGATCTGGAAGAGGACGGTAGCCAGCCAGATGGCCGATGCAAAGGTTCTCAATACTGCTATCGAGATTTCTTCTGACAAATTCACTGAGAAGTACAACTCGGAGGCCATGAAGATACTGTTTGACGGTTTCTTCAGACTTTATGGGAACAACTCTGACGACGAGCATGGAGAAGAGGAAGTGACACTGCCCTCTATCACGGCGAACATGGCCCTGACAGCCGGTCCGATAAGTGCCGACTGCAAATTCACTCAACCGGCACAGCGTTACAGCCAGGCCACCCTGGTCCGCAAACTCGAGGAATTGGAGATCGGCCGTCCATCCACCTATGCCAGCACTATCAACACCCTGATCAAGAGCAGAGGTTACATTGTGGAAGGTGACAAGGAAGGACAGGTGGTTACAGTAAGCAATCTTCTGCTCAAGAACGGCAAGATTTCAGCGACTACGCATAAGGAAACCATTGGCGCCGAGAAACGCAAATTACTTCCACAAGATATAGGAATGATGGTCACTGACTATCTCATGGAGCACTTTCCCAATATCATGGACTACAACTTTACGGCTGCAGTAGAAGAGAACTTCGATGAGATCGCAGACGGAAAGCTGGCATGGGACAAGTTGATTTCAGATTTTTACACGCCATTCCACAAGGATGTTGAGACCTCCATATCCGACAGCAGCTACAGCCGCCTGGAGAAAGTGATAGGAGTCGACCCTGCCGATGGTCAGACAATTATTGCAAAATACGGTCAGTTCGGTCCTTTCGTGCAGAAGGGAGAAGGAGACAACCGAGTGTTTGCATCCCTGGCTAAGGGTCAGATTATCGAAGGTCTCACGTTGGAAGATGCTATCAAGCTGCTCCAGCTTCCACGCACTCTGGGCACCTTGGACGGCAAAGAACTTGTTGTAACCAAAGGGCGTTATGGTGCATATGTAAAATTTGGAGACAAGAACATATCGCTTCCACGTGGAGTCGACCCTCTTAAGGTAACTCTCGAGCAGGTCACTGCATTAATCAGAGAGGCTGACACAAAACCATCGATAAAGGTTATCGCTGAGTGGGGTGGCATTCAGGTTCTTGAAGGGGCATACGGACCTTATATCAAGGCAGACGGGGCGAACTACAGACTGCCGAAAGGCACCGATGCTTACAATCTGAAAGAAGAAGACGCCCGAAACATTATAGCCAATACTGCCCCAACAGCTAAAAAGCGCGTGAATTTCAAGAAAAAATAATATATTTGCGCGGTTATAATCTGTAAGAACTATGCAAAATATTCAAATTGACCATACCGACCGAAAGATACTGAACTTCCTTGTAAAGAATGCACGAATGCCTTTTCTGGAAATCGCCAGGGAATGCGGAGTATCTGGAGCTGCCATACATCAGAGAGTCAAGCGTCTCGAAGCTGCCGGCATCATCACGGGCTCCCGTCTGCTCGTGAAGCCAGAAGCTCTTGGCATTCACATCTGCGCGTACATCCAGATTGCATTGTCAGAAGGCAACAAGTATCTTGATGTTATCGAGTCATTGAAGAAAGTGCACGAGGTGGTAGAGTGCCACTTTGTTACGGGAAAATACTCTCTTCTGGTCAAGTTGTACTGCATGAATAACGAGCACCTGATGGAGGTGATCGTCAACACCCTGCAGAAGATTCCATATATCCAGAGTACAGAGACCCTGCTGTCTCTTCAGCAGCCTATCGAACGCCAGCTCTGGGTGAAGGAGTTCGAGAATACCCGCTTCAACATGGAGCAGGGCGCTGAGAAGAAAACCACATCTTCCAAGAAGAAATCCTCAAAAGAATAGCTCACAGCTTGAGAAGCTGCCGGGCAATAGCCATATCCTCGGGGGTAGTCAGCTTTATGTTGTACTTTTCTCCGGGGATATATCTTATCTGTCTGCCCAATGCCGCAACGACAGAGGCATCATCAGTAAACGCCGTGTTGTACGGCATCTCATAGGCTTCTTTAAGAACAGCCGCCTCAAATACCTGAGGGGTCTGCGCTCCGAATATGATGCTACGGTCGGCAGAGGCTCCCGGAATCTCCTCGAACATGCCGGCGTCATTTTTCCTGAGCATCTTCAGGGTGTCGGTCACCGGCACAACCGGCACAGCAGATCCCGAGACCGATGCCTCCTCAAACAATGTTCTTACCAGATCGGCCGACACAAATGGACGAACCGCATCATGAACAGCGACAATTGCTCTGTCAGGAACCTTGCTCAATGCATTCTTTATCGAATGGAAACGAGTTATGCCTCCCTCCACTATACTCTGGCGGATATTGAAATGATTCTGTTCACATTCTTCAAGCCAGTACTCCACCCATGCAGAAGGCAGAGCGATGACTATCCTCACATCCGGAACCGCCTCCAACAGCTTTTCGATGGATATCTGAAGAATAGTTTTACCTCCAAGTCGTAGAAACTGTTTGGGCACATCTGCCCCCATTCTCGTCCCTGTGCCGCCACAAGCGAATATGCAATATCTTTCCCTGTCCATGACCCGTTTTAATGACATGCAAAGATAATAAATCTTTGTAATGCTGATTTTGTTTTAGTATCTTTGTGTGGAAACAAATATAAAAGACTTAAAATTTACAGACATATATGGCTTTTTCATTCCTAAACCAAGAACTCGCTATTGACCTTGGAACTGCCAATACAGTGATTTTCCAGGACGATAAGATTGTTCTAGACGAGCCAAGTATCGTTGCCATCAATAATCTCAACGGCAAGATGGTCGCCATCGGACGTCAGGCCAAACTGATGTACGAACGTACCAACCCGAATATCAAGGCGGTACGTCCCATGAAAGACGGCGTGATAGCCGATTTCAACGCTGCCGAGATGATGATCAAGGGTTTCATCAAAGAAGTAAACAGCAGACATCGCTCTCTTTTCACACCTAACCTGCGTTGCGTCATCGGTATTCCTTCCGGCAGTACTGAGGTCGAGATCCGTGCGGTACGCGACTCTGCAGAGCATGCCGGCGGCCGCGATGTGTATCTGATATACGAGCCTATGGCGGCGGCTCTCGGTATCGGTCTCGATGTTCAGGCTCCTAAAGGCAACATGGTAGTCGATATCGGAGGCGGTACAGCAGAGATTGCTGTTATCTCTCTGGGCGGTATCGTAGTTCAGAACAGCATTGACACGGCAGGTGACGTATTCACAGCCGACATTCAGCAGTATCTGCGTCAGGCATATAACATCCGTGTCGGCGAGATCACATCAGAGAAAATCAAGATAGCCGTTGGTGCCGTGATTCCGGATCTCGACGAAGAACCGGAGCCATATACCGTCAGCGGTCCTAACATGATGACATCCCAGCCTGTGCACATCACCGTAAACCATGCTGAAATAGCGCTCTGTCTGGACAAATCCATCACAAAGATTGAACAGGGTATCATGAACGTACTCGAGCAGACCCCTCCTGAGCTTTATGCCGACATTGTTGAGAACGGCATTTTCCTTTCAGGCGGCGGTTCACTGCTGCGCGGTATCGCGAAACGCTTCAGCGAAAAGATAAACATACCTTTCCACGTGGCAGAAGACCCTCTCCGTGCCGTGGCACGAGGCACCTGCATGGCCCTCAAAGGACTTGATAAATACCCATTCCTCATGCGCTAGTCATGGCTAGGGAAAGGAACAGAATACTAGTCAATGCGGCCGTCTTCATACTTCTGGAGGCGGCTTCATTGTGGGCGCTCACTGCTAGCAGCAAACTGCATCAAAGCTGGCTGGGGCATGGTGCCACAAGTATTATGACCACCCTGTACGCTCCATTCGACCATATAGGCAAATACCTGTCTCTCCGAGAAGAGAATGACCGTCTGGCAGCTGAGAACATGCAACTTTTTGAAGATCTTCGCAAAGCACAATATGCACCTGCCGAAGACGATGGTATGTGGAGGACAAAAGGATTCAACTTCGAATATCTTCCGGCCGCAATCGTATCCCGGTCACACAACTCACAGCATAATTACGTTATCGTTGACCGCGGATGGACTGACGGAGTGCAAGAAGGCGATGGCATCATAACGCCTAAAGGAGCTGTAGGTATAATCTACAGCGCCGGCACAAACTTCAGCTATGCCATAACCTTCAACAATACCAACGTATCCGTAAGTGCAAAACTGGGACGCGATGGATTCGTAGGCAATCTGGCCTGGAACGGGCATGACGAAGACAAAGCTGTTCTGAGCGGAATCCCGCTTCATGCAAATTTTGAAGTTGGGGACACTGTATATACAAGCGGACACTCATCTGTATTTCCTGCGGATATTCCTGTTGCAACAGTCGATGGAAGCAAGATCCGCGGCGGCAGCTCCGCAGAAATAGATGTAACGCTTCTGGAGAAACTGGGCAGAATACATCACGTGATGGTGGTCAAAAACAACGATCGCGAAGAACTGGAGGAACTGACACATGAATAATATCAGATACATACTCTGCTTCGTGCTGATGCTCCTGCTACAGCTCGTGCTCACCAAGTACTGCCAGATAGGTTCGTATGTCTTCATATGCATACTTCCTGCAATGATACTTTGTCTGCCGACATCGCAGCCGACATGGATGCAGCTGCTGATTGCCTTCGCATGCGGCATGTTCGTAGATGCACTCGCCGATGGATGCTGGGGACTCAATGCCGCGGCGCTTGTACCGGTGGCGTTCATGCAGAAGTTTCTTATCAGAGTGTTCATCAGTGACGAAATCGTCGAAAGAGGCTACAGCTTCTCCTTCTGGACCAATGGCATCATCAAGGTTGGAGTGGCGATGCTCGTATCCATACTCATCTACATGAGCATTTACGCAGTCATCGACTGCGCCGGCGAGCGAAGCGGCTGGTTCATGTTCTATAGAATACTATTCAGTTCCCTTGTTAGCGGTATATTCAGTCTGGCGGTAATAAACATACTCTGCCCTCGTCCTGCAAGATAACAGTATGACAATAGGAAAAGATACAAAACTGATCATAGGTCTTGTGTGCTTCGCTCTCATTCTTGTAGCGAAACTGTTTTCCATCCAGATACTTGACGATCAATACAAGGAGAGCGCCGAGAACCAGGCAATGGTATATCAGACCATCTATCCTTCAAGGGGCATCATATACGACCGTAAGGGCAAGATACTCGTCAGCAATAAAGTAGTCTACGACATCATGATTACCCCGCGGGAGCTCGCAAAGGTAGAGTTCGACACTCTCGCTCTCGCCAAATCGCTGGATCTGGATATAGAGTACGTAAAGGAGAAGTTCGACTACTACAAGAAATATCGTTCCCGCATAGGGTGGCAGACTCAGCTTTTCGCAAAGCAGATTCCGCCTGAAACATATGCCCATTTCGCTGAGATCCAATATAAGTTTCCAGGATTTCGCGGCGTTCAGCGTACAACTCGCGACTATCAGATAAATGCAGGAGGAAACCTTCTAGGATACTGTTCGGAGGTCGATGACGCATACATGGCGAAACACCCAGGAGAGTATAAAAAGGGAGATTACGCGGGAAGGACCGGCATTGAAGCAGCCATGGAGAGCGAACTGCGCGGCGAAAAGGGTTACAATATTTACCTCCGCGGCTCCAACAACCAGATAAAGGCGCACTACAAAGATGGAGAGATGGACAAAGAAGCCATCCCCGGCAAGAATATCGTTACCTGTATAGATGCCGAGCTCCAGAATTACGGTCAGCGCCTGATGAACAATAAGGTTGGCGCAATGGTGGCTATAGAGCCGTCCAGCGGAGAGATCCTGGCATTGATCAGTTCTCCATGTATCGACGTAGACATGCTGGACAACTTCGGCAGCCATTATTCAGAAATCGTGGCCAACAAATACCGTCCGATGTTTAACAGGGCTGTGGCGGCATCATATCCTCCAGGCTCCGTATTCAAACTTGTCAACTGTCTTATCGGTCTTCAGGAAGGAGTACTCAAGCCTGAGACACGTTACCCTTGCCACGGAGGATACACGTACGGCAAAAAGAAACTCGGATGTCACAACCACCCTTCACCATTGAATATGGAGCAGAGTATCATGGCATCATGCAACGGATACTATTGCTACGTTTATAAAAGCATACTTGACAATCCCAAATACAAGACGATACAAGAAGGGTTCGACCACTGGAACGAATATGTACACAGCTTCGGGTTCGGACAAAAACTGGGTAGCGATTTCCCGTCAGAACTTGCCGGCAATATCCCGACATCTGCGTTCTACGACAAAAGATATCGTAAGAGCTGGAACTCCAACACGGTGATTTCTCTCTCTATAGGACAGGGCGAAATAGGCTGCACCCCTATGCACATTGCCAACCTTGCCGCTACGATTGCAAACCGAGGCTGGTATAAGATACCTCATATCATCAAGGCAAGCGACGGCATAGAGATAGATCCCAAATACTACGAAAAACACTACACAATGGTGGATACCACCAATTTCAAGAAAATCATAGGTGGCATGTACAAGGCTGTGAATGCCGGACCCGGAAGTGGAGCCACTGCATATGGCGGAGCTGTAGAAGGGCTGGAAATATGCGGAAAGACCGGCACTGCACAGAATCCGCGAGGCGATGACAATTCCGTCTTCATCTGCTTCGCCCCTAAGGATGACCCTAAGATTGCCGTAGCGGTATACATAGAGAACGGCGGCTTCGGAGCGACATGGGCAGTACCCATGGCTTCCCTGCTGGTTGAGAAATACCTGCGTGGAGAGATATCCCGCCCAGACCTTGAGGACCGCATGATGAAAGGCAATCTGATACATAAGGTAAAACCATATAAATAGCATGTACTACCAGAGCACATCATATTCTTCTGCGGAACGTTCACTTGGCAAGACTGTGGACTGGTGGCTCATAGGCTGCTACCTGCTGATAGTTTTCTTCGGATGGATCAATATCTATGCTTCCATCCATAGCGAAGAGATGTCGTCTATCTTCGACTGGGGAAGCAGAAGCGGCAAGCAGTTCATTTGGATATTGACATCTCTGGGCATAGCTGTGACCGTTCTGTTCATAATCCCTCCGAAGATATATGAGGTTATCTCTCCTTTCCTGTATGGAATAGTGATGATACTGCTGATAGCCGTGATATTTATCGGAGGATCTGTCAAAGGTTCGCACAGCTGGTTCACTCTCGGTCCCATATCTTTCCAGCCGTGTGAGGTCAGTAAGATCACAACGTCCCTGATGCTGGCGACGTTCATGAGCCGCCACAACTTCAAGCTCCAGGGACGCAACTTCTGGATAACGGCTGCTCTGATTCTGATCCCTATGCTCATTATCATAGCGGAAAAGGAAACAGGATCATCGCTGGTATATGTGGGCTATATATTCATGCTGTACCGCGAGGGTCTCTCCGGATGGCTTATTACCATACTTGGGCTTGTCATCCTGACCTTCATTCTGACTCTGGTGGCGTCGCCATTTGTAGGAATCATAGTGGTACTGTCGCTCGTTTCGTTATTTGACTCCGTTCAATGCGGACGCGCATGGTTATGGGCCGTCATAGCTATTCCACTGATCGTAGCCAACTGCTTCATCCCCGAGAAATACGCAGACATGGCTATCACCGTTGAGGCTGTAATCTACGCAGGATTTTCCATCTATCGCGCATACAGAGGTCTTCATCAACATTACCGCTGGGCCACGCTTGCCGTTCTTGCCGGCAGTCTGATACTGGTCTATAGTGCAGATTTTGTCTTCGACCATATATTGAAAGATTATCAGAGAGCCCGTATCGAGGTGCTGCTGGGCATGAAGGAAGATATCTCCGGAGTGGGCTACAATGTCCACCAGAGCAAGATTGCCATCGGATCGGGAGGATGGACTGGCAAGGGATTCTGCCAGGGCACACAGACTGCATACGATTTTGTACCTGAGCAGAGTACTGATTTCATTTTCTGTACGGTCGGAGAAGAATGGGGATTTCTGGGCAGCATAGGACTGATTGCACTCTACATATTCATGATTTGCCGCATAATACATGACAGTGAACACAGCCGCAACTCTTTCACCAGAATATATGGATACTGTCTTGCCAGCTGCCTTTTCATGCATCTGTTTATAAATATAGGTATGACATTGGGACTGATGCCTGTCATCGGTATCCCGCTGCCTTTCATGAGCTATGGAGGTTCGTCGATGTGGGCGTTCACCACCATGCTCTTCATATTCATTGCTCTTGATAGAAACGAAAGAAAATACTTCTAAAACACATATGAAACTTCTTGAAGAAAAAATAGCGCTTATCACCGGCGGAAGCCGCGGAATAGGCAAAGCAATCGCTCTCAGATATGCAAGTGAAGGCGCACGCGTGGCATTCACCTGCACATCGCTCAATGATTCCGTGCTGAACACCGTAAAAGAGATTGAGGCAGCAGCCCAGGCTGCAGGGGTATCATGCGAAGGCCCGATATGCAATGCGTATGAAGGCAATATCGCAGACTTTGCCAGAACAGAGGAGATAGTGAAAAGCGTGATTGCCGAGTTCGGCCGTATAGATATTCTGGTGAGCAATGCCGGCACTGCAAAAGATGGCCTGATGATGCGCATGAGCGAGGAGATGTGGGACAGCGTCATCAACGTCAATCTTAAAGGCGCATACAACGTAGTTCACGCTGTTATCCCTTATATGGCACGTCAGCGCAGCGGAAGTATCATAGGTATGAGTTCGGTTGTGGGTGTGGGCGGAAATGCCGGTCAGGCAAATTACGCGGCATCCAAGGCTGGCCTGATAGGCCTGATGCGCAGCATCTCCAAGGAGATGGGAGCACGCGGCATTCGTGCAAACTGCATAGCCCCCGGCTTCATTGATACCGATATGACCACAGGGCTCAATCAGGAATATAAAGACTACCTTATCAGCACAATCTCCCTCAAGCGCATAGGCAAGCCTGAAGAAGTGGCTGGCGCCGCTCTTTTCCTCGGCAGCGACCTTTCATCCTACATCACCGGCCAGACCATCTCGGTCTGCGGCGGAATATTGGGATAAAGTAAAAGATGCTGACCTTTACGGCCAGCATCTTTTACTTTATGAACGATCCCTGAGGGATTACTCTTTCTTAGCCTTCTTCTCTGCAGCTGCTGTTGCATCGTACATGATAGGTGTACCAATGAAGATAGATGCATAGGTACCGATGATGATACCGAGGATAAGGGCAACTGCGAGACCGCGGATCACCTCACCTCCGAAGATTGCAATGGCAAGCATTGTAACGAGTGTTGTGAGTGATGTATTCATTGTACGAGACAATGTAGCGTTGAGCGCAAGGTTGACGTTCTCCTTGAAGTCTGCCTTAGGATGAGCCATCTTGTACTCACGGATACGGTCGAAGATAACCACGTTATCATTGATTGCGTAACCGATGATGGTAAGAATAGCTGCAATGAATGTTGCGTCGACATCGAGAGAGAATGGAAGGATACCGCTGAATACTGAGAAGAAGCCGATCACGATGAGTGCCGTGTGTGCAAGTGATACGACACCACCCAGACCCCAGGTCCATTTGCGGAAACGCACTGCGATGTAAACGAAGATTACGAGCAGAGAGATAAGTACTGCGATAATTGCATTTCTCTTGATGTCGTTCGCGATTGTAGGACCTACAGCGTCAGATGAGATGATACCGTTAGGATTCTCCACTGTAGAACGGAAGTCGTCAACAGAGATCTCAGATGCATAGAAGCCTTTGAGAGAATCATAGAGAAGGTTCTCTATCTCTGCATTAGCCTCGTTGGTTGTATCGTCATTCTTGTATGCGGTAGTGATCTTGACCTGATTGTCAGAACCGAACTGCTTAACCTCAGCAGAACCTGCAGTCTTGACATTCTCATCAGCCTCAGCTGCTGCAGCGAACGCGTCATTGACAGCAGCACGAACCTGCTCTGTAGACACTGTCTGATCGAAGCGTACCACATATGTACGGCCACCTGTGAAGTCAACACCGTAAGTAAAGCCTTTTGTGAACATGCTCACGAGACCGAGAACGATGATAACGCCAGAAGCGATGTAAGCATATTTTCTCTTGCCTACGAAATCGAAATGGGTATTCTTGAGGAAGTCCTTGGTAAGCTTGTTCTCAAATGTAACGTTCTTGCCATTCTCTACACGTGCAGAGAAGATCAGACGTGGGATGAAGATAGAAGTAAGAACTGATGTGATGATACCGATGATGAGGGTAGTAGCGAAACCCTGTACAGGACCTGAACCGAATACGTAAAGGACGATACCGGTAAGGAGGGTAGTGATCTGACCGTCGACGATAGCGCTGTATGCATTCTTGAAACCGTCATCGATAGCCTTGCCAAGGCCCTTGCCTGCAGCAATCTCCTCTTTGATACGCTCGTAGATGATGACGTTCGCATCCACTGCCATACCGAGAGTCAATACGAGACCGGCGATACCAGGAAGGGTAAGAACGGCACCGAATGAAGTAAGTGTACCGAACAGAAGCAGAACGTTGCAAAGGAGAGCTGCATTAGCTACAAGACCTGCGCCCTGGTAGAAGAATACCATGTAGAGGAGCACAAGCACGAAAGCGATGATGAACGAGATCAGACCTGCGCGGATAGACTCTGAACCGAGGGATGGACCGACCACGCTCTCCATAACGATAGTTGCAGGAGCAGGAAGTTTACCGGATTTGAGCACGTTTGTAAGGTCCTCAGCCTCCTCGAGAGTGAAGTTGCCTGTGATCTGTGAAGAACCGCCGTTGATCTCGCTGTTAACTCGTGGATATGAATAAACCATACCGTCGAGAACGATAGCGATCTGCTTGCCGATATTGTCCTTTGTCATGCGGGCCCAGACATTTGCGCCCTCTGCATTCATTGTCATTGAAACCTCCGGACGGCTGTTGCCCTGGGATGCATACTGTACGCGAGCGTCAGTCACAACATCACCGTCGAGCGGAGCCTTGCCATCGCGGGAAGCAGCCTTGATGGCCACGAGCTCGTATGTGTTGCCGCCCTGGATGTAAGCGGAAGGCTTAACACTCCACATTGGACGGAACTCTGCAGGGAAGAGAGCTGCAACCTGTGGATCACGCAGAATCTTGCCTACAGCTGCAGTATCAGCATAATTTGCATAACCGATGCATGAACCCTCAGCGATGCGGCCACCATAAGTGTTAGGCTGGAGCACGGCGAAGAGAGGGTTTGCCTTGCGATACTCAGCAAGCTCCTTGGCATCGTCATTTGCAACAACCTCCTGCGCGAGGATATCATCCCCTGCAGACTCTTTCTGCTCTGCCACCACCTCATCTTTCTGGAGCTCTGCCATAAGAGCATTGGCCTCCTGGAGATAAGGGAAGATCTCGCTGTTCTCGTAGCAAGTCCAGAACTCGAGGGATGCAGTACCCTGGAGGAGTTTGCGGACACGCTCAGGCTCCTTGACACCAGGGAGCTCTACGAGAATACGGCCACCCTCACCAATCTTCTGGATGTTTGGCTGGGTAACACCGAAACGGTCGATACGGTTACGGAGGACATTGAACGAGTTGCTGATAGCACTCTCTGCCTCCTTGCGGATAACACTGATAACCTCTGAGTCAGAAGTCTGGGCATTGATCTTCGAGCTCATCTCGTAAGTACCGAAGATCTGTGCAAGAGGAGTCTTGGTCTCAGCTGTAACCTCTTTCCATGCATCAGCGAAGAGCGTGATAAGGTCTGAACGGCTGTCAACACTGCGCTGCTCTGCAAGTGCGAGAGCCTGAGTGAATTCAGGATTCTGGCTGTTGTCAGCAAGAGCTCTCACAAGATCTGCAAGCTGTACCTGAAGGGTAACGTTCATACCACCCTTGAGGTCCAGACCAAGGTTGATCTGATGTGCAAGCACCTCTTTGTAAGTGTAACCACAATAAATCTTTTCTGCAGAAATGGAATCAAGATACCACCTGCATTTGTTTTTTGTCAACTGGTCGAGCTCGAAAGCACGATCGCCTTCTGCGATTTTGGCGAATTCATCAGAAGCCTTGAAAGCCTCAACTGCAGCCTCAGCATACTTGGCAGCCTTTTTCTCCTGGATAGAAACCACTACAGAGAAAGACAGTGCCCAGAAAGATGCGAGTGCCATAAGAATCGCAACCAAGCGGATAAAACCTTTACTTTGCATAAAATTATTGTTAATTATAAATTATTCTTTTCTACGCTATGCGCCAATAGGGTACAAATTTACTTAAAAATTTAGAATTATCGTAGATAATTGACATCTTTTTTCCCGTCAATGAAGATAGATGGGAAGATGGTCCGACACTCCGCCGTTATAACGCGGACCGATGTAGGTACGGCGGGGCTTTTCTCCAGGATACTGGTTATCCCGCTCCAATAGGAAAGGTGGCTTCAGTATATCCATGCGCATATATGCCGCAACATCCCGGGAAACCAGAAAATTATCAATCAGCTGCCAATAACCGCGAAAGCGTATGGAGCCCACCTGCTGCGCTGCTGCAGCCTCTTCATTCAGGGCTACGCCTAAATTGACCAGGGCTCCTTCCATCTGTGAAAACGCCTCTCCGGACGGCACATCGTTAAAATCTCCCATTGCAACAATATTCCCGGCTCCGGATACAAGCAGGGAATCCACACTCCGCCGCAATGCCTTCATGGCAACGACACGCCGCTGCGAAGACTTGCCACCTCCATATTTCGAAGGATGATGATTTACAAAGACATGCCATATCTCACCGGTGGAACGATGCTGAAGCATGGCATACAGAATATCACGCGTGAGAAGCGTATCGACATGTATGGGATATGACGCTATCCTTTCAAATTCATCCTCGCGGTACAACAGAGCCACATCTATTCCACGCGGGTCCCGTGAATCATAATGAACATAGCGGTAACCGCATTTGCGCAGCACATCACTGTACACAATACCCTTTACCACCCTTTCGTTCTCTATCTCGGCAAGGCCGATAACAGATGGGAGATCTTCACACCATAGAAATGTCTTTCCCACCATGGACAGCTTGGCATCATAACGGGCCCTGTTCCAGTGTCTCGTCCCCCGTGCAGAAAACTCCTTGTCGGAAGCAGAGCTGCCCTGGTCCACGCAATCAAAAAAATTCTCTACGTTCCAAAAAACCATAGAGAATAGAAAAATGCACTCTACCAATCTCACAGCCACAATATTTTAATCTATAACATCAGGCAAGTTTCGTTTTTTAGGTTTGGATACGCCCAGCTTGACTACCTGACTGGCCGAGAACGCGATACTGTTGCCTCCTGTACGGAGTCGGGCATCATTATCCTCGAACAGATGCACAGCTTCTCGCAGTTTACCTCCCATCTTCACATAATCCTCGTAGAAAAGAGCCACCCTTTCCACCATTCTCTCCGCAGCGGCAATGATGTTTTCCTGGTTGGCAATCTGCTCCTGATTCTTCCATGCGCTGAGTATCATGCGCAGATATGGGATCAGAGTCTCGTCTGTCGTAATCAGAACCTTTTTCTCATTGTATGCTCTCGCGAAAAGCTGAGGGTCCACTTCCTTTGCAAGATGATACGCACCGTAATTGGGAATGAACATTATCACGTAGTCCAGGTTCTTACGCCCTTTGCCAATGTTATATTTCTGATACTCCTTGCCGGCAAGCTCTTCGACATGTCCCCACACACTCTCGTAATTGCGCTTCCTGGCTATCTCGCGCTGCTCGTCCGTCTCGGCCGAAAAATAATCCGACAAAGCGGCCAGAGACATCTTGCTGTCTACAATCACATCTGTATCATCCGGAAAATGAAGTATGAAATCGGGACGCATCCTCTTGTTGCTGTCCTCATTTTTCAGGGTATTGCCGAGTCCGTCACGAAGTGTTTCCTCTCTGTCATAATCCCTTCCTAGCTGCATACCTTCATCCTGAAGAATCTTCTCGAGAAAAGTCTCGCCAAAGCATCCCTGCATCTTGTTCTTTCCGCGCAGGGCAGCAGCGAGATCCTCGGCTCCCTTAGCGGCCGCCTTGGTCTGATTTATCATACTCTGTGCCGTAGCATCGAACTTTTCCTTTATGGACTCGGTGGATTTTATGGTCTCTTCCTTATGTTTCTCGAAAGATTCCTTCATTTTCCTGATATCCTCGTTAAGGTCACCCGCTATATTCTTGAAGCTCTCCTCAGATGCTTTCTTGAGCACTTCCTCATTTTTCCTCTGTATATCGGCATTCTCTGCCTGAAGGGCCTTTTTCACGCCATCAAGCTGCTGGGAGACCACCTTCTCATGATCAAGACGCATACGCTCCAACTCCTCCTTATGCTTCTGCTCAGCACTCTCACAAATGCTTCTCTGGGCATCCAGCTGCGCCTGCAGAAATATCGCCTTCTTGACGAGAAAGAAGACCCATACTCCCATTGCGACAGCCCATATGCAGGCGACTATAGATAAAATCATAAATTCCATATGGCAAATATATAAAAGATATATAAAATTCACTCCCCTACGAATGCCAATGTTGCTGCCGACACCCTGATCTGCCTTGCCATCTCATGACCAAGGCACTCTTCAAGGGCTCTCCGAAGCACAAACTGACACTCAGAAATGGTGGATCCGGTGGTGAAAACATCATCAACTATGAGAATATGGCGGGGAATGCCGCCCCTGTCTGATGATCTGTCTGGGAACATCCTGCACAACATTTTCACGTCTACCGAAAAGGCACCTGAAACATTTGCCCCTTTCCTGTCGACACCCAGGGTTGCCTGGGATCTCGTACGACGGGAGCGCCTTATCAGGCTGCCCGCAACACGTATCTTTTGCTGATTGTCATGCGCAACAGCCGAAGCTATGACCTGGGCCTGATTATAGCCTCTGCGGATCTGCCGGGTCCAGTGAAGAGGCACCGGTATTATCAGATCGACATCGCTCATATGGGGGCAGACGGCTAATTTACGCCCCAGAGCCTCTGCTGCATATCTTCCGACTTTAACAGCTCCGGCATACTTCAAAGATTTGGATATTTCCCGATAGCCGCCCTTGTAAAAATACAGCGCACACGCATACGTATACGGCTCATATCCTCTGATGCCTCGCAAATCACGCAACTGCTGCACCTTTACATTGAGAGCCTCGCTCATCCTATTACTCTGAGTAAGCCAGAAATATGTCAAAGGCATCTTTACTGCACATCTGGTGCATAGCACGCTTTCGGCCATATAAAGTTTATCCCCGCACACCGCGCACCTTCTAGGCATCAATATCTCCAGAATCTCCCGCAACATGCGGCAAATATACAAGATATGATTCTAAAGTCCAAGCTGTTCTTTAAGGGATCGCAACAGATCAAAAGCCTGCAGAGGAGTCATATTGTTGATATCCGCCTCGGCAAGAGAATCGCGTATGGCGCTGAGCATAGGGTCATCCAGCTGGAACAGCGAAAGCTGCATTCCGCTATCTGCAGGGACACCGGCCTCAAGAGCTGCAAGGGTACGCTGGGCACTGTCCACAACCTTTGCAGGCATGCCGGCCATGCGCGCCACATGTATACCGAAGCTGTGAGCCACGCCACCCGGCATCAGCTTACGCAGAAAGATGACATCCTTACCCACTTCCTTGACTGCGATATGATAGTTGTGCACACGACCGAAGTTGTTCTCCATATCGTTCAACTCATGATAATGGGTTGCGAACAGCATCTTGGCATTTTTGCCATCATTATGAACGAACTCGACTATGGCGCGGGCGATGCTCATACCGTCGTATGTACTGGTGCCACGGCCTATCTCATCGAGAAGGACAAGGCTTCTGGCAGACAGGTTATGGAGAATCTGGGCAGTCTCGAGCATCTCCACCATGAATGTAGACTCGCCCTGGCTGATATTGTCGGATGCACCGACACGGGTGAAGATCTTGTCGCAATAGCCTATGCGGGCAGAGGCGGCTGGCACATAACAGCCCATCTGAGCCATCAGGACAATCAGAGCTGTCTGACGGAGCAGTGCAGACTTACCTGCCATGTTCGGACCGGTCAGAATGATGATCTGATTGGCGCGGGCATCCATCCGGAGACTGTTCGGAACATATTCTTCGCCGGCTTTCATACGCTGTTCGATGACAGGATGACGGCCATCCACGATATCTATATCGAAGCTTTCATCCACTACAGGACGGCAATAATTGCGTTCCGCAGCCAGCAATGAGAATGACGACAATACGTCCAGGCGTGCAAGTACACGGCAGTTAGCCTGGATTGCGCCTATCTCGTGACGTATCCTGTTGACTACATCTGCAAAGATGGCTGCCTCTATCTGATATATGCGGTCCTCGGCACCCAGGATCTTGCTCTCGTATTCTTTAAGCTCCTCTGTTATATAGCGCTCGGCACCCACCAGGGTCTGACGACGGACCCACTCCTGAGGCACCTTGTCCTTGTAAGTATTGCGAACCTCAAGGAAATAACCGAAATTATTGTTGAAACCTATCTTCAGAGAAGGTATACCGGTACGTTCTATCTCGCGCTCCTGCATCTCCAGCAGATACTGCTTGCCGTTATGCGAAATGGCCCTGAGTTCATCGAGTTCGGAATCGACACCGCTGCCTATGATATCGCCCTTGCCCAATGCGGCGGCAGGCTCCGGATGCATCGTACGTTTGATATATTCCTGCAAAGCTCCTGTATCCTTCATCTGGGAGGCAAGATCCATCAGAGGTTCACAGCCACTCTGTACGCACAGCTCACGTATAGGGACGAAAAGTTCCATGCTGCGCTCCAGACCGGTAGCCTCGCGAGGTAGCACCTTACCCGCAGCGGCACGCGAGATGATACGCTCCAGGTCACCTATATGACCTATCGCATCGCGCATTGCATCTCCCTTGTCAGGATTGTCCAGAAAATACTGTATGATGTCGTAACGGGCATTGAGCTGCGCAATATCCATGATAGGCATACCCATCCACGCTCTGAGAAGACGTGCTCCCATAGGACACGCCGTGCGGTCGAGGCATGACAGCAGACTGTCACCCTTCTCTCCACCGGCAGGAGCAAAGAGTTCAAGGTTGCGCATGGTGAAGCGGTCCATCCACACGAACTCGCTCTGCTCGATGCGGGAAATACCCTTGATATTCTGCGGATTCTCATGCTGGGTCTGCTCCAGATATACGAGCAGGGCTCCTGCAGCCGTTATACCTTCCGTGTACCTGCTTACACCGAAACCCTTGAGACTTCGGGCTTCAAGCTGTTTCTTAAGTTTATCCTCTGCAGTCTGATATACAAAAGCCCAGTCCGGAAGCGTACTGATGTAATACGAATCACCGAACACCTCGCGGGCTGTCTTTTCGAAAGCCTTCTCTACTACAATCTCCTTAACATCGTGGCTGCTTACAAGAGTCTGCACATACTCCTGTGAGCCTTGTGAAAGTTTGAACTCACCTGTCGACAGGTCCACAAACGCCACACCCGTCATGCTCTTTGTAAAACATACCGATGCGAGGTAATTGTTCTCTTTCTGGGACAGTACGCTGTCGCTGAGCACAACACCAGGCGTCACAAGCTCGGTGATGCCCCGCTTTACAATATTCTTGGTGAGTTTGGGATCCTCAAGCTGGTCGCATATGGCCACCTTGAAGCCTGCACGTATGAGTTTGGGAAGGAAAGACTCGATAGCATGAAACGGGAATCCAGCCATAGGGATCTGCTCCTTCATGACGCTGCTGCGTTTGGTCAGAGCTATACCCAGCACCTTGCTTGCAGTCTCGGCATCATCGCCATAAGTCTCATAGAAGTCACCGCAGCGGAAAAGCAGCAGCGCCTCCGGATGCAGTGCCTTCATGGCGAAATACTGCTGCATCATAGGGGTCATTGAAGAGTCTTTTGCCATGTAATCTTATTTTATTACAATACAAACTGTGCGCAGAATATCACAATAATTGCCACGGGGGCTATGTATTTGATAAGAAAATACGTGAAACCGAAGAACTTCTCATTCTTCTTCTTTTCACCGCCACTCGTGAACTCATCCAGCACATCCTCCCTTTTCATCTTCCATCCCACAAAGAACACTATCAGAAGCGCACCTATGATCATCAGGAAGTTCGAAGACACATAGTCACAGAAGTCAAAAACAGTCTTGTCGAACAGCTTGACGTCTGACAACGGACCGAACGACAGCGAACACAAGCCTCCCAGCACAAGCACGAAAATCAGAAGCAGCGTGGATGCTTTCCTGCGCGACATCTTCCGCTCTTCCGTGACCTCTGCCACGACAACCTCGCACATTGAAATGGACGAAGTGAGCGTTGCCACCAGAAGCGCTCCGAAGAAAACTATCGCAACAACATTACCTGCCGGCATGCGGGTGAATATGAAAGGAAGTGTCTCGTACACGAGAGAGGGGCCTGCACCCGGATTGACATCAAAGGCGAATACGGCCGGCATGATGGCGCAGCCTGCTATTATGGCAAAAAGAATATCTATGAGCGTGGTGCCTATGCTGTGGAAAAGAATATTTTCCTTCCTCTTGACATAGGATGAGTATGTAATGATACACCCACATCCAAGGCTTAGAGAGAAAAATGACTGGCCAAGAGCTGCAAGACACACCTTGGGAGTGATCTTGGAGAAATCGCAATCAAACATGTATCTGTATCCGGCCTCGGACCCTGGAAGGAATGCCACATACACGGCAATTGCGACAATGACAAAACACAGTATGGGCATTGCCACCTTGCCGAAGCGCTCGATACCGCTTTTGACGCCCCGCATCACTATCATACAAGTCATTACCGCGAATATCAGAAAGCCCAGCAGTGGCGGCCAAATCGAAGTGACGAAATCAGTGAAGGTGGTGCTTATGGCTTCCTGTGTCATCTTGGCATCAAAATCGAAGATGCACGCCTTGAAGAAATATTCTATGCACCATCCTCCGATTACACAGTAGAACGACATTATGATGGCGCATGTGAGGGTATTCAGGATGCCTGTTGAATGCCAGAGTTTCTTTTCAGGACACAGCGTCTTGAATGCACCATGACAGTTCGCTCCGCTCCTTCGGCCTATAATAAATTCACAGAAAAAGATAGGAAGGGCAATGCAGAGTGCGCAGACAAGATATACGATAAGAAAAGCTGCGCCGCCATGCTCTCCGAGCAGATATGGAAAACGCCAAAGGTTACCAAGGCCGACAGCAGAACCCGCCATGGCCATGATAGCACCGAAACGTCCGAATTGTTCTCTCTCTTTCATCGGCTGCGACTGGTTTTATACTGCTACCTTACCCTTGATGACAGGATGCGGATCATAGCCCTCGAGAGTGAAATCTTCATATTTGAAGTCAAACACACTCTTGACATCAGGGTTCAGTATCATACGGGGAAGCGCACGGGGCTCACGTGAGAGCTGCTCGCGCACCTGATCGAAATGGTTTGTATAGATATGTGTGTCACCGGTAGTGTGGACAAACTCGCCGAGTCCGAGCCCGCACTCCTGTGCAATCATCATGGTAAGAAGGGCGTATGACGCTATATTGAACGGAACTCCGAGGAACATATCCGCGCTGCGCTGATACAGCTGGCAGCTGAGCTTGCCATCCGCCACATAGAACTGGAAAAGGCTGTGACAAGGAGGGAGAGCCATCTTGTCGACTTCCGCCACATTCCAGGCAGACACTATGAGACGACGGCTGTCAGGATTGGCCTTGATCTGGGCTATCACGTTTGACAGCTGGTCGATAGTGGTGCCGTCCGGAGCCGGCCAGCTGCGCCACTGGTGACCGTATACAGGGCCAAGGTCTCCATTCTCATCGGCCCACTCGTCCCATATACGCACACCGTTATCCTTCAGATATTTGATGTTGGTGTCACCCGCGATGAACCAGAGAAGCTCATGTATGATACTCTTGAGGTGAACCTTCTTGGTGGTGACCAGAGGAAAACCCTCGTTGAGATCGAAACGCATCTGACGGCCAAATACGCTTTTTGTACCTGTGCCGGTGCGGTCTTCTTTCAAAGTTCCATTGTCAAGTATATCCTGAAGGAGGTCTAGATACTGTCTCATAATCCGAAAATATTATTCAATACAGCCATAAGGCGTTCTGTCGTAACGTCCTTAAGCATCACGTGTTTACTATCATCAAGAAGGTAGAGGGAAGGGATAGCCCTCACATTATAAAGTTCATCATCGCGGATGATATGGTTGTGGTCATAACCATTATACCACAGCTGCGGATATATTTCAGAATAGTTGTACCATTCTGAAAGGTCTTCATCAATATATACATTTGCAACTGCAATAATGCCATCAGCAACGAGACCTGCAATTTCCGGTGAAGAATCAAGCTGTTCGATGATATCCTTGCAGGCATGACATCCGGGATTGCTGAAGAAAAGCACAGTATAATCAGCCCTGATGCCATAAAGTGACGTGCGACGTCCGTTTTTCAGTGTGAAAACAAAGTCAGTCGCGCGGGTACCGCGTTCGTTCAGGGACGACAGACGGGCATCATTGCGATACACCTCCCGCTCCGATGACTCCTTATATTCACACTCGGACATTATCCTGGCATATGGAACATAAAGATCTTCGTCACGCAGCGGAGAATTCGGGTCAAACACATAACGCTCCCATATGAAACCCAGTCCTGTCAGGACACGGGCATCTGCATTGGCCTTATGGCAATCCACCATGCGGGCAGCAAGACTTCCCACATACGCCTGTGCCTCTGACAACGGGATCTGCTCCAACAGCATGATATAATTGGCGACAGCCTGCTCCACCTCCTCTCTGGCAACTCCGCTGACCATCGTGCTGTCGCAGCTGACAAGGGCGGCGCTGTCCGCGAAGTTATCCCAGAAATGCTCTGCCAGATAGTCAAGTTTGTCCTGTTCATCCATCATGCCAGGAACTTGAGCCATAGGGAATGGGCGTTTCGTCTCCGATGATACGGTATTAGAAGCATTACCTCCGCCGCAAGCGATCATTACGCCTAGGCAGAGGTAAGGTATGATATGACGGATAATCCCCACTATCTGGTCACAGAAGCCTTGGCCTGCGAGATATTGATGATAAAGTCACCTATCTTCTCAAGCTCCGACACAACGTCCATATAATAAACACCTACAAGATAGTGGTACTTGCCAGCCTCGAGGTCAGCGATATTCTCCTCACGCACCTTGTTGCGCAGCTGGTTGATAGCATCTTCCGCTACCTCAGCCGAAGTAAGGTCCACATGCTCGGAATATGGATGGGAGATGTTTTCCAGCATGACACTGTAGGCATTCTCCACGAGATCCATCATCTTGTTCAGGTTGGCCATGATCTCAGGAGTAAAGAGCTTCTCGTGTGTAAACTTGCGCACAAGCATACGGCTGAGCGCCTCGCCACTGTCACCCAGACTCTCCATCTCGCCGATAATCTTGTACATCGCCTTGATGCGGTCCTCGGCTGTATCTGAGATCTCGCTCTTGGACACCTCATTGAGGTATGCCGCAATCTCGTATTCTATCTTGTCTGTGATATCCTCATATTTGATAAGCTTCTCGCGAATAGGCTCGAACTTCTGTGCGTCCTGTTCGTTGATGGCATCACGGACATATTTGAAGCCGTTGAAACATATCTGGCCGAAATGTACAATCTCCTCGCGGGCCTCAACAAGGGCAACCTCGGCTGTACCCTGCACACCACCGGTAATGAACTTGAGGCGGAACTCCTCCTCGCCGGCAGGATTCGGAATTATCTTGGATACGAACATCTCGATCTGAGGAACGAACCAGATAAGGATGAGGGTATTGGTGATGTTGAAGATTGTATGTAGTGTGGCCACGCTATAGAGCAATGCTGTGTTGATAAGGGTAGCATTGGCCGGATCTGCAAGGAATGCAGGGTCCGAGAACTCGGCACCCATAGGGCTTGGAAGACCGAATGCGCTTACGATACCGCATACCAGCTTGAGGAAAGGCTTGAATATGGCCAGCACCCAGAGCACGCCGAACACGTTGAACACCGTATGGGCAAGCGCTGCACGGCGGGCGGAGACGTTACCGACGGAAGCCGCGATATTGGCAGTGATGGTGGTACCGATATTCTCACCAAGCACCATTGCTGCAGCAAGCTGATATGGAAGAACTCCCATTGCCACCAACGTCATAGTAAGGGCCATGGTAGCGGCAGAAGACTGGAACAGGATGGTAAGTACAGTACCTATGAGCAGGAACAAAAGGACCTTGCCAAAGCCTGGGTTTGCAGTCAACGACGCCAGGAAGTTCTGAATACCGTCACCTGCAAACAGCACACCCGCTGCCTCCTTCAATGAGCCGAGGCCGAGGAACATCAGCGAGAAGCCGAATATGAAACTGCTTATGGTCTTGCAGGTCTTGTTCTTCACCATATTGAGGATGAAGCCCAGAGCCATTAGAGGTATCGCTATGCTGGCAATATTGAAGCTGAAGCCGAACACGGCCACGATCCATGCCGAGATGGTGGTACCGATATTCGCACCCATTATCACTCCGATACCGCTGCCGAGAGTGAGCAGACCGGCATTCACGAAGCTCACCACCATGATTGTGGTAGCGGCAGAAGACTGAACAAGGGCCGTGATCGTAGTACCCGTGAGTACTCTCTTGACCGGATTTGAGGTCATTCTGGCCATCACGTTACGGAGTTTCGCGCCAGCCATCTTCTGAAGGCTCTCGCTCATGAGGGTCATACCGAAAAGGAATAGGCCGAGAGAACCTATCAGCTGTATGATCTGCAGAAAAGTTTCCATAGGAAAAGTCTAAATTTTAAAGATGCAAATATAGCAATACTATTTGATAATTCCATCAACCCAGTCGGCATCGATATGGGCGAACCCGTCCTCAAGTGCGACGGCCTCGTTGCGCTGGAGGATTCCTTGACAATCCTCATATACATTCAGACCGAAGCCGAAACCCTCCATCCTGCCGTTCTTCACTCCCGAGAACACCATCACATCATCCTGCATTCTGTAGAAATGCAGCTTTGTAACATCGGGCATCTCCCTGCCCGCCACATATTTCACGAGTTCTATGCAGCGGTCATTCAGACCGGCGTCGAATATCATCACCTTTTCCATAAGGTCTCCGGCATTTGATACTATGCGGAGCCTGTAGTCGCCCATAGCCCGTGCCTGACGCATGATGGCGTCCTTCTCCGGGCCCTCAGGCTCGCCAAAAGGCAGCATCCACACCATGAACTTCTCATCCGGATCATGATAGAGACAGTCATATGCCACAAGATTTCCGGTACCGCAATCGGGGCATTCCCAGAGAAAGAGATTGCCATCCAGCACCGCGGCCTTAAGGTCAGGGTCGGTGGCTGTGTTTATCGACTTGTAGATATCTACTTTGTGTTGTTTGCCGCATTTCTGGCATACGGCGAGAGCCTGTGATTTTATCGACATGCTAATTTGGTATATCTATGTTGAAAATTGCTCCTATGTAGTGACGTCCCAGAGGTGTGTCCATCTTGAAGTACGGCGCCAGAGAGCCACCATTGTATGAATATGTCACACCCAGCCTTACAGGAGTCTTTATCCAGAAAAATGATGCGAACTCCATCTCGAAAGATGCGCCGGCACTATACAGCCACCCCGCCTCACGGCCGGGAGCAAAGCAATGGACGGGCACCTGGGCACGTATGGAAGTGTAATCAAAATGAGGGGTGACTATGCCGCGCGTACAGAGGAAAGCGCTGCCTATGTTCCAGTCTCCCATATAGAACGGAATCGCATAGTCCGCAGAGAGTTTCCAGCCTTCGCCAAACGATGAGACAGCATCGCTCTGATATCCTCTCGGCAGCAGAGACACCACTCCGCCAAGATAAATGTCACTGGTCGACAAGGCTGTCTTGCGCTGCCAGATGGCAGAAAGTCTCAAACCCTGGCCATGACATACACCCGGAACATACGCATATGTATTCCAATATGCATAAGGGTCAAGCCACCGCAACTCGGTACCTACACCCCAGCGCGGATATACCGCAGCTGACGGAGTGGACTGCACGGCATAGAATCGCGCACCTGCATCATAGAGGAAAGTATGACGCACGTCCAGCGTATTGTTGGTATACTTGATAGAAGCCTGCGGTATGGCGCCAAAGTACCATATCCCGCTGTTCCACTGCAAAGGAACATAAGAACGCAGCGAGGCGAACACGTATGGCCTGGAAGCCTCTGCCTTCATATATCGGCCGCTTTCCACAGGCGTCGATGAGCCCTGTCTGAAATAGACACGTGAATAATCCGCAGCCTTGCTTTCATTGACATGAAGCTGCAACTCGAAGACTGGATACAGCCCCCTGTATGTCAGGTTGAGATGGCCGCTGTGAAACCATCGTCCATTCTGGTCGGGAGCCGCCTTGTAGCCTATCTGTCCGTAGAATGTGCTGGAATTGTTCTGCAGCCAGGCCGTAGCACCCAAAGACGCCACATTGACCACATTGGCATACGAGATATCATCTATGACATCCATGTCGACATAAAGAGGTGCCCAGCTGTGAATATGGAATCCATTGACGAATTTGCGATAAGGCTTGGCTTCCGATATGTTCAGATCACTGTCCATGTCCAGTCTGCGAGGATGGCGCAGACGCTGGTCAAACACCAATGTATCTTCCTGTGCGCTGAGCTTTTCGGCGACCGGATTATGATAAATATCACCCCACACGACAGGCTGCCTGCATAGATCGGCAGCTTTTGTCCTGTATACGGCACTGCCCTTGTCATTCATCTGGACAAAGACTACGTCCCCGTTTCCTCTCAGATAAAAGTCGCTTCCCCCGTACTTCGTATTTGAAAGCTGCAGAAGCTCTTTCTTACCGATATCATAAGAATAGAATTCATCCGATCCGTTATGGTCGCATGTGAAGCTTATCACGCCACCGCTGAATTCGAAAGTGCGGAAATTGACAGGGACAGGAGGCAGCACCATGTTCCACTGTCCATCCACATAGCTCCACACACCCACGCCGTCTGAAGTTGTGGAAGCTATATAATAATCCCCCTCATCATATGCGACGAAACACGCCTGCAATTCTCTCGGCACCACCACATCCTCTATCCTGATATTATGCAACATGTCTATCAGACACAATTTCTGCGTACCGTCCCCTTCTATGTCAATGGCAGCGAAAGTATGCCCGTCTATGCCGACAGGATTCACCAGATTGCCTTCACCCCTGTATGCGCGGTTGATGTGTTTTTCCTTATTGTATGCCCGCACTACCGAGGTCTGCACCTGACCCCAGCGTGGATTGCGGTGAACCTCATTCCACAATATCGTGTTGGTGCTGTCCATAACCTCTATGGCACCCACGTAATGGGGCAGCGACACGACCTTTCGCTCCGCTTTCCTGTCGGCATCCATCCTCCAGATGGAAGGATTGTGATAAATATCCTGAATGACGTATAGAATCTCTCCGTCATCAAGTTCATTGACATTGCTGAATTCCATCATCACCCTGGATGGCTTTGAGACCTGTTCTGCCGGCATGAACGGCCCTCTGGACAGGGTATCCGAGGCCCAGGTGTCATAGTGGACAGCCATCACGTCATGAAAATTCTGCTGGAATTTATGCCCGCTGGCACGTCTGAGCGCATGACGGAGCGGCCATGGATCATAAGGGCGGCGCCCTACATAATCAAAGTAATCGGCCATGAAGTATGGCTTGTCGAATGCGATGCGTGCGCCACTGATCATCGCATAGCCCAAAGCATAATTATCGGGAGTAGGACGGTAATAGGAACCGAAACGCCATTTGGGATAATTGCGGACATCGCCATGATCGAATGCATACATGTACCTGGCGAGGAAGCCGGCATCGCGTCCACGCCCCCCTTTTGTAAGAGCTGTTTCTGCCACAACAGCATCGCCTTCCATAAGCAGAGAGCCAGGATAAGCGCATACGCCGCCGGCTATAAGCTGACCGGTAATAAAGCGGAAGGGCCTGAAGATGCGGCGGAATCCCATCTGCATCTGGGCCGCATGTCTGCCTTCGTGTACAGCAAGGTCTGTAATCCATGGCAGAGAACTGCCCTCTGTCCATTTGGAAACAGTATACATCTCCATACGCAGGGGCGTAAGGCTGACCATACCGTTGGAAGCCGCATTGGATGTATGGAGAAAAACATCCAGCGGACGACGCTGGAACTGGCCGGATACCATTCCAATGCTTGTGGCAACCCTCGGACGGAAATGCTCAAGCTGTTGCAAGTACTCTACAGCTATGGAATCATAGCCGCGCGGATATATCACCCTGAAATTGACTGTCTGTCGCTGCTGCCATCTGATATGTCCAGGATCATTCTCGCTCAGGTTGAATTGCGCCCACATCATGACAGGGGAGCACAAAAGACCGAGCAGAAAGATCAGAACACGACGGCTCATGACTGTTTAGAGTTTGAATTCACTCTCGGCAAGAGGGCGGGAATTATAAGTGCTTGACATGGATTCGCCATATGCTCCGGCACTGCGGATGGCCAGTATGTCGCCACGCCTGGTCTCGTTCAGATACATGCCTTTGGCAAAGCAGTCTGAGCTCTCACATATCGGTCCTACGATGTCATAAATCTGTTTCTCTCCTTCAGTATTTGAGAGATTCTCTATCTTGTGATAGGCATGATACAGCGCAGGGCGGATAAGGTCGTTCATTCCTGCATCCACTATGACGAACCTCTTGAATGTTCCCTCCTTCACATAGATGCACTTCGTGATCAGGCTTCCGCACTGTGCAACTATCGCGCGTCCGAGCTCACAGTGAAACTGCTGACCCGGAGCAAGAGGAAGATATTTTGCATAGGTGGAGAAATATGCCTCGAAGTCAGGCACAGGATGAAGCTCAGGATGCTCGTAATCAATGCCGAGACCTCCGCCCACATTGATGGTCCTGATATCCACACCATGACGGCGGAACCACTCCTGAAGCTCTTTGATGCGGTTGCACAGAGCCTCGAAATCTCCCATCTCCAGGATCTGGCTTCCTATATGGAAATGCATGCCCTGGAGATTAATGGCAGGAAGCTGCTGCGCACGCTCCACCGCCTGAGGTACCTTCTCGAGATTGATGCCGAACTTGTTCTCTGCCAGACCTGTAGTGATATTTGCATGTGTGTGCGCACCTACATTTGGATTGATACGCAAAGCGATGCTGGCTGTCTTGCCTTCCCTGGATGCAATCTCGCTGATTATCTCCAGCTCTTCGACCGACTCGACATTGAAACATCCGATGCCGACCTCCAGAGCAAGGCTGATCTCCTCATCTGTCTTGCCTACTCCGGCATAGGCGATCTTGCATGCAGGAAACCCGGCCGCAAGAGCCTGGCGTATCTCGCCTCCGCTCACGCAGTCTGCACCAAACCCGGCAGATGCAATGGTTTGAAGTACCTGAGGATTGTTATTTGCCTTTATAGCATAGTGTATGCAGGCATCTTGGAAGTTTTCGTGGCGAAGCATGGCCTTGGATGCTGCATCCAGCGTGCGGCGCAACAGAGCTCCGTCATAGCTGTAGTAAGGTGTTTTTCTCTGCATGGGTTTGACTAGAATAATGTTGCGCTGAGCGCCTTCAGAGCCTTTTCCTTGTCTTCTTTGCGAATAAGGAAAGAAATATTGTAATTGCTGCCGCCGTAGCATACCATACGTACCTGAATATCCTTGAGAGCATCAAGTACATGGCTCTCGAAACCTTTGTTCTCCCATTCCATGTCACCGACAACACATATGATGCACATGTCACGGTCTATGGTCACTGTTCCGAGCTTGCGGAGCTCTCTCTCGATCTGCGGAAGATATGCAGCATTATCTATGGACATTGAAACGCCCACCTCCGATGTGCATATCATGTCGATAGCTGTCTGATGCGTCTCGAATATCTCGAACACCTTGCGAAGGAAACCGTACGCAAGAAGCATTCGACCGCTCTTTATCTTGATGGCTGTGATATTGTCCTTGGCAGCAACGGCCTTGATGGTCCCATGGTCCTTGCGGTTGTCTATCACAGTGCCCGGAGCCTCCGGGTTCATTGTGTTGAGCAGGCGTACCGGGATATTGTTGAATTTGGCAGGCTGGATACACGTAGGGTGCAGAATCTTGGCACCGAAGTATGCAAGCTCCGACGCCTCCTCGAAATAGAGATGAGGGACAGATTTCGTACCCTCCACAAAACGAGGATCGTTATTATGCATACCATCGATATCTGTCCATATCTGGATCTCTGCAGCGCCCATAGCGGCACCAAGAAGCGAAGCTGTGTAATCGCTGCCTCCACGCTGAAGATTATCAACCTCCCCTATGGCGTCACGGCAGATGAAGCCCTGGGTGATATAAAGGTCGGCCTGCTGTCCCGCTGCCATAACCTCTGAAAGGCGCTGCTTGATATACCACGCATCCGGTTCCCCGCTCATATCGATACGCATGAAAGACAGAGCATCGAGAAGGCGGACATTTACACCCTGCTCCTTGAGGTAGGCAGTCATCATGTTTGTGCTCAGGATCTCGCCCTGGCTGAGGATGATCTTCTCCTCGCGAGGGGTGAAGACATCTTTTGTAAAGCTGCGTACATAATCGAACACCTCTTTGGCAAAAGCATGCATATGCTGCTTGCTCTCCGCCTGTGAGTACAGCTCCTCTATATGATCGGTATATTTTTCCTGGAGCCTGTTGATGACGTCGCCGGCTCCCTCAACGTTACCGCCCTTGATGTAGTTGCATATCTCCACCAGGGTATTTGTCGTGCCCGACATCGCGCTAAGCACGACGAGATTGCCTTCATAACCGGGCTTTGTGACCAGCGCGGCCACGTTCTTCATGCGCTGCGGACTTCCTACGGATGTTCCGCCGAACTTTTGTACTATCATAGTTTTTCTGTTTAGACATTGAAAAGGAAGTGCATGATGTCGCCATCCTGCACGATATATTCCTTGCCCTCTATACCGAGCTTGCCGGCCGCACGGCATGCTGCCTCAGACTTGAGAGTCACGAAATCATTGTATTTTATGACCTCTGCACGGATGAAGCCCTTCTCGAAATCCGAGTGGATGACGCCAGCAGCCTTCGGAGCCTTGTCGCCCTTGCGTATGGTCCATGCACGGCATTCGTCGCTGCCTGCAGTGAAATATGTCTGAAGGTTGAGCAGGGCATATGCACTCTGGATAAGACGTACCACGCCGCTCTCCTTGAGGCCCATCTCCTCGATGAACATCTGACGCTCTTCGTAGTCCTCAAGCTCGGCGATATCGGACTCGATCTTGGCTGCAATCACCAAGATCTCCGCATTCTCATCCTTTACAGCTTCGCGAACGGCGTCTACATATTTATTGCCATTTGCAGCACTTGACTCGTCCACATTGCAGACATACATCACAGGCTTGTCAGTGATAAGGAAAAGCTCCTTGGCGAGTTTCCTGTCCTCCTCATTATCCAGAACCACAGTTCGGCAAGATTTGCCTGCGAGCAATGCTTCCTTATACAGATAGAGAATCTCCACCAGGCGTCTGGCGCTCTTGTCGCCTCCCACCCTTGCCTGCTTCTCAACCTTCGCAAGACGGTTCTCGACTGTCTCGAGGTCCTTAAGCTGGAGCTCCAGGTCGATGACCTCCTTGTCGCGGACAGGGTCTATGCTGCCGTCCACATGAATGATGTTGGGATCATCGAAGCAGCGAAGCACATGGAGAATGGCATCAGTCTCGCGTATATTCGCAAGAAACTGGTTACCCAGACCTTCGCCCTTTGAAGCACCTTTCACAAGACCGGCAATATCCACAATCTCCACAGTCGCCGGAATAGTACGCTGGGGCTTGCAGATATCACTTAGAACATTCAGCCTTTCATCGGGAACATTTGTGCTTCCGATATTAGGCTCTATCGTACAGAATGGGAAGTTCGCGCTCTGCGCCTTTCCCGAAGATATACAGTTGAAAAGAGTGGATTTGCCGACATTTGGCAATCCTACGATTCCGCATTTCAATGACATTTTCCTTACAGAATTAATAACTTGCAAAATTACGAAAAATATTCCGTACTTGCAGCATTGAACTGTACGGCGTCACGTCACTGCCTTTTCCAGTACTGCTCGATCTCTTCAAGAGTCTTACCTGTCGTCTCCGGAACCTTTTTCCACATTATATACATGTACGGCAGACACATGAATGCAAAGAAGAAGAATGTTCCGGCAGGAGTCAGATTGGTCATGCACCATGGTGTGAACTGACCGATAAGATATGTACCCACCCACAATGCCAGACCTGCAATGCTCATGGCAATGCCACGCACCCGGTTTGGATACATCTCGGAAAGAAGCACGAATACGACCGCACTGATGCTTATTGCCTGGCTGAAAATATACAGCAGGAAGAATACCAGCAGGATAATTCCGCTTCCTTCCACCATGAAAATGACACCTATGGCTATCAGGCATGCTATCATGCTGCTGACTCCGAACCAGATGAGTTTCTTGCGGCCCACCTTGTCTATGATGAACACGGCAAGGACAGTGGTGAGCATATTCACAAGCCCGACGAGTACCGTTGAGAATGATGAATCCTCTGCGGCAAGTCCGGCATCGGCAAAAATCTCCGGCCCGTAGTACAGCACGGCATTCACTCCCATGAACTGGCCAAGGACAGCTATGGCGGAACCTATGAGCACCGCTTTGATTATGCCGGGTTCGCGCATGGCGCTCCATTCGCTTTTCGCTTCGCTGACAATAGATGCTTTCGTAAGATTATACTCCTCCATGGCTCCCGCTTCATCAGCCTTCAGACGCTTGAAGATGGCAAGTGCCCTGTCATCACAACCCTTGACCATGAGCCAGCGAGGGCTTTCAGGGATAAAGAATATCACGATGAAGAAAAGAAGGGCTACAACAGTCTCGCTGCCAAGCATGCCACGCCACATCTGCTCCACGAACGCCCACTGGAAAAACCCGCTGTACTGAGCCGCTGAGGCATCTTTGAGGATGACGAAATTTACAAGATATGCAAGCAGCAAGCCCATCGTGACGGCAAGCTGATAAAGCGAAACCATTGTGCCGCGTATCTTTGCCGGAGATATCTCCGAGATATAGATAGGCGAGACTATACTCACCACACCTATGCCTACGCCTCCGATGATGCGGTATATCACCAGATCGTTGAACCCGGCACATACACAGCAGCCGATTGCAGATACACTGAAAAGCACCGCAGCTATAAGCATGGTTTTCTTGCGGCCGAGATAGTCGCTGAGCATTCCGGCACACGCAACACCTATGATGGAACCAAGCAGAGCACACCCCACATACCAGCCCTTGCTGATATCATCAAGGGAGAATTGAGTCGCCACATCTGATGTAGTTCCTGAAATTACGGCAGTATCATAGCCGAAGAGTATTCCGCCAAGCGCAGCCACTATGGAAAGAAATACCACGTAGCCAGTATCAGATCTATATTCCATCAGTCGATATTGAAATAATCCTTATACCTGTCGTAGAGATGTCCCGCCTGCAGATAAGCACTCTGCGGACTCATGAAATGGCTGAATTCGAAGGTTATGGCCTTGTCATAGCCGGCGCGTTTGGCAGCCTCCAGCTTCATGCGGAGCTTGTCGAACTTGATAGGCAGAAACTTGATAGGCATGTCACGGTCGAAGCTCTCTGCATTTGTCCAGCACTGCATTCCATAGCGGTCGGCCAGCTTCTTGTTCACGCTGAAGAAGGCATCCAGCTCATCATAATCTATGTGACCATCCTGGAATGCACAGGCGTTGACGTACTCATGTATGCCATCGAATATCTCGTTCCAGTCACGCTCATGGGCCTGGAGCGACACGGCATCCTCACGCGAGAGAGTGCCTGATGCTGCCGACACGGCTTTCTTGCCATCCATCCATGGAGAAATGAAGGTAGGCAGACCCCCTGACACTTCCTTGCACTGTTTTCCCATGGCACGGAATGCCTCGATAGCCCCTTTCGTATTGCGGCTTATCTCTGTGCTGATATACCATCCTTTGAAGCTCTTGTGATGGCCGTACGACTCCCACACCTCGTCGATCACAAACTTGTTGTATTCGACCTCCCAGCTCATGTCACGGGTATCCCAGTAGTGTCCGGTATCATAAAGACCGAAGTAGAAGTTCATGTCATACCTGTCGGCTAGGCTGAGGAAAAGCTCGACGAGATCCATCGATGGCATGAAGCAGCCCTTCTTGAGAAGATATTTGCTCGGCCATGTGATCTGCTTGCGATAGCCGCTTCTGATCATGATGACGGTGTCAATACCGATAGCCTTCATATTCCGGAAATCCTGCTCCCATTCCACAGGGCCCCAGTTCTGGTGAGGTATATCATGAGAAATCTCATCCAGGAAAGTGCCTGTGATGCGCAATGCATTATCTTTTGGAACTATGAAATATGAATCGGGGCCCACCAGGCCGCTGTCTGCACTGAGCACAGAATCATGACCACGCTTGCAGCTTTCCAGTACGGGAGTTGCAGCCATAGCAGCCGTTGCCGCTGCAGCTGTCTTCAGAAATGTTCTACGATCTGTCATAGTATTGCTATTCTATAGGTTTTACAGGAAATTCCCAGCCAGTGAGGGTGGATACATATGGAGCCATGCAGGCAGCAACCTTTCTCTGGCCCTGGTAATTCGGGTGCCACGCAGCTCCAAGGTCACCTTCATTATCATGGGCGGAAGCCTGTATGGCGGTCCATGACACATTGCGGATTCCGCTTCGTTCCACTGCCGCCTTTACATAATCTCCCATCAACTCGTTTGCTTTCGATGCAACACACAGAACAGGCACATCATCTCCGTAGTTGCCGCGGACCTTGCGCAGCAGAAGACCATATTTCTCACACCATGACTGCAATGAAGGTTGTTTGCCGCGTGAGAAATCGTTCGTGCCCAGATAGATTATGACAATATCCGGAGTTGAGGAGCGCGAAGCATCCCACTCCTGAGTGCCGGCCTCATCAAAGACTTGAGAATAACGGGAAGTCATAGTATCAGCGAAGCTGCCATGATCGTCATAATTCCTGACGATTCCCCTTCCCGAATGGGATACCAAAGTCACATCCGCATCAAAGAAGCGTCCAAGTATGTATCCGTATGCCTTATTGCAGTTTTCTTCCTCAGCGCGGAAAGGCTCAGCCCTGCCGGAAGCTTCCACTCCGTAGCCACAGGTATAAGAATCACCTATGCACTCAATACGCCGGGACTTCCGCCCGCCAGCAGGCAGTATCTCACCATCTGTTTCAAAGGATTTGACAGTAAGACAGCCCTGTTCTCCCTCTGTACGTTTCTGCAAGATGACTTCATGCACACCTTTCTTCAAGGCAGACACCAGCACAATGGCAGTATCTGAAGAAACTTTCAATACACGGTCTTCCACAGCAGACGGTTCTCTGTCGATCCAGCAATTCAGATAATCACAACCGCTGTCAGCACAATTCATAACCAGCTTTGTACCCTTGAATCGGACTCTGACAGTCACACCACTCCAATCGAAACTGACGCCGTCATCGGATACTGCGGTTCTGCCATCATACACAATATACGCGTTATCTGCAGGTGTCTGCGCTGAAACAGGCACCACTGCAACAAAGAAAAAAAAGACGAAAAGAAACTTCTTCATATAAAAGAATGACAATCTGGGACTTCGCTATTGAGACAAATTTATAAAATTAAAATGGAATTAACTAAAAATTTTTAACTAATATTGCAAAAGATGAGAACAAGAATTTTTTCACTTGCGGCCATGTTTTTACTGGCCTCATGCACACCACACTACGATATAATCGTCGCCGGAGGGGGAACCAGTGCCTGCAGCGCAGCCATTCAGGCAGCCAGAAGCGGCGCATCTGTACTCATGATATGCGAACACGAGTGGGTAGGAGGAATGCTGACAAGCGCGGGGGTGAGCGCAATAGACGGAAATTACAACTTGCGTGGAGGAATCTTCGCCGAATTCACCGACAGCCTTGCCACGCATTATGGAGGCTACGACTCTCTGCGGACAGGGTGGGTGAGCCGTATCCAATATGAGCCTCATGTGGGTGAAAGAATACTGGAGAACATGATTGCACGCCAGAAGGAGATCAAACTCATAAAGAGCGCCGATATCACCAGAATTTTTCAAACGGACAAAGGCTGGAAAGTACAATATGGATCGATGGAACAAACAGCCGCATGCCACATTCTCATCGACTGCACCGAACTTGGTTACGTTGCCGCCATGGCGGGCGTAGATTACGAAATAGGCATGGACGCCAGAAATACTACAGGAGAGGAGGCAGCCCCTGAAACGGCAAATGACATCATACAGGATCTCACATACGTTGCCATACTCAAGGACTATGGCCCGGAGGCCGACATGACTATCCCACTGCCGGACGACTATGACAGAAACAGATACGTCAACAGTTGCCTCAACGTTCTCAATACCCCTATCTTTGACAAGGGGCAGAAACTATGGAGTCCTGAAAGGATGATATCATACGGCAGACTACCTGGCGGGAAATATATGATAAACTGGCCTATAGAGGGAAACGATTTCTATGCAAATGTCATCGACAGCACCCCTGAACAACGCCAGGAAGCATACAGGCGGGCCAAAAACCAGACACTCGGATTTATCTACTTCATCCAGACAGAGCTGGGTATGAGAAACCTTGGTCTCGCAGATGATGAATTCCCATCGGCAGACAGGCTGGCCCTTATGCCATACAATCGTGAATCCCGCAGAATAAAGGGAGAAAGCTTTTTCACAGTCAATGCTGCTGCCGACCCATATTCATTTGAAATGCCCCTATATCGCAGCGGCATTGCTGTAGGAGACTACGCTGTGGATCACCACCATTTTCAACACCCGGATTGGAAGCAACTGCCACGCCATATTTTTGCCCCTATCTGGGCATTCACAGTGCCTGCAGGATGTCTTATCCCTCAACATGTCGACAATCTCATTGTGGCCGAGAAGTCTATCAGCGTATCTAATCTTATGAATGGCACAACCCGTCTTCAGCCCGTTGTGATGGGAATAGGTCAGGCCGCAGGAGAAATGGCAGCGCAGGCTGTCTCAAACCGAACTCAGCCACGTAAACTGGAAATCCGCAAGGTGCAGTCGGCACTTCTTGAAAGCGGTTGCTACATACAGCCGTACAGGGATGTTGCCGTTGAAGATTCTGCATTCAAGGCTTTGCAGCGCATAGGTTCCTGCGGCATCCTGCGCTGCAGGGGAGAGTATGTAGACTGGCAAAACAAATGCTACATCAGAGCGGAGGATCCCCTTTATTGGGATGAGCTCTATCTGGAAGATCTATACGGCATTCCTTTCAATCACGCTCACGAACAAGTCGACGCAGCCTCTTTAAAGCAACTCCTGCAGAACATTCCGTTATACCGGGCGATTGTAGACTTGCCGAACAATCATCTGGTTACAAGGAAGGAGGCCGCCATCTTCATTGACAGCAACCTCCATCCTTTTGAGAACTTTTCCGTCGACTTTGACGGGAACCTGCGCTAGGCCTGCATCTGCAGAAACTCCTGAGGAGTATAAACTGGAATCCGCGATGTGACAAAATCCCTTTTGTTGATAGTTATTATCATGTCGCACCTGTTCCTGTCTGCACAGGAAATCTCCATGATATCTTCCAAATCCTTTACAGGCCCTTGCGAAACAGCGAACTGGAGTTCTTCATTGCCCATAGGAAGAACCTCTATCAGATTGCTAAGGTCACGAATAGCATCCGGAATGAGACTTTTTGGAACAATTTTATATTTTTCGAACAAGTAAATGATATCTGCAACACAGATTATGGATGTAGCTGCCGACATCTCACCATTCTGGACCATGGAAAAAATCTGTGCCGCTTCTTCACATGAAGAACGACCTGCGTAAAAGTCCATAAACACGTTACAGTCAATAAAGGCCTTCATCGCGCAAACATTCTTCTCAACCTTAGATCATTCTCAATATCTTCATCTGTTACTGATGCTGCAATACCCTTGTACTTCATGAAGCCCAAAGGCTTATCGATACGTCTTGCTGACACAAAAATATCTATCACTTTCTGCAACAGACATTCACGCGTGGTGTTCTCACTTCTGGCAATAGAGTCAAACTCTGTCCAATCGATGTATGGCATTGTAGCGGAATCACACAAAACCTCTGATATTGGTTGCCCTAAGCCATAGCCGGCAACAACACGTTTGGGCGCATTATTGTCTATCATAGTCTCTATGATATCCAATCTATCCATTGCTGTCAAGATTGAAATCAGGCTCTGAACCGAAGTATTTCTGCCATTCTCAATCTGACTTATGGAAAATTGCGACAGTCCGCTCCTCTGGGCAAGCTCAGACTGCAGCATACCACTATCCTGCCGTACTTTTCTTACTGTGTTTCCAATACCGGCAAGCAGCTGTTTCTGTGAATATGAGTTTATATCTTTCATATTGCAAATATATACAATATTTTAGATATAACAAATATAGGCTATTTCTTCAACAGCTTCTTTAATATAGAGGTGTATGCATCGGCATAATGAACCATGCCATAGTCAGTAGGATGAATTCCATCTACCGTACCCTCGCCATTGGGCGGAAGCAGCTTTTCTGCCGGCAGATAGTAAATCTTCTTGATTCCCTTCTTTTTGAGAGATGCAAAAAGAGCCTTCTGTGCCACATTCTTGTCTGTTATCTCCTTGAGCATCCTTTTGTCGAAGCGGCTGTGGTCAAAGATGGGGTCTTCCACAAATACAACCGGAACATCAGGATGTGCCTGTCGCAACACGTTGAAGAACTGCTCTCCCCTGGCATTGATGGCATCAGCATTGGCATTTGGCACCCAGTCAAGAACATAAACTGCAGGATCAGGCACCTGAGCCATGATTTCGGCAATCTCAAGATCGATGAAAGCGTTACCGCTGAAACCCAGATCCACGCATGTCCTATCAAAACGGCGACCGAGAATGTTCACAAAGGCCATACCCGGGCGTGAACAGCAACCGCCCTGCATAATACTTGTACCATACATGACAATCGGCGATGCACTGCGCGGTGAATCCACCTGGGGAGCTTCAATAACCGCATCGGGATCAATGCCGATTTCCATAGACTCGATGCCGTCATATAACGAAAGATAAAGCATATACTCACGCATCTGCGGTTCCATATTGGAAACAACATCAGCGGTAGTTGTAGCATTGTTTCTATCAGGGCGACCACTACCGGCAAACCGCCAGCCCTCCTCAGTAAGAATATACAAATCCAGACCACGGGTTCCGGTTGGCGCCATATGCGGCATCCAATAACTGTAAAGTGATGTCCACCGTACTGAAATATTTGCCGAGTTGCTGCGGAAACGCACATACATGCCACAAGAGTTTGTCCCCAAATATACAAGACGGGGACGGCTTACATCTTCCAGGCGTTTTGGAAGACGCTGCCAATGTGCCTCTACAGGAGCGGCTTTGCCAAATATAGGGAACCTGGAGGCATCCGTAAATACTTTATCTGTAGCTGAAATTCCATTACAGAACAGCAGCGCAGCCAATACAACAGTCAAACGCAATTTCATCGGCGGAAAATTTTGAAAATACATACACTAAACAATCTGACTATGGCCAACGCCATATATAATACAAAGGTTATGGCAACTACATAACCTATCATCATATAAACTTCACTCCATGGGCGTGCGTACGCAATTATGGCACCCACATTAAGGCAGAAGGCCACAACAAAGCAGCACAGCAGGACAATGGCTTCGCATCTGATTCTCTTCGGGGTAATGACAATATCTTTCATATATTCTAAAACTTCATGTATGGGATCTTATATTCGTCAGGGAAGGTAATGAGACGTTTCTCATCCATTGCCTGATTGCCCAAAAGACACAGAACCGTCGAGCAGTAAGCCTCCTCAACAACGTTAGGAGCCTTCTCTCCTGTTATACAGCTGCGACAGAATGCCGACAGTATGATATCCGACCCGTCTGCATCGGCAGCCACCATGCTCTGTCCCGCATTGACGCTGACCTGCCCGGCAATGATAGGGTGAGGTGCATACGCACTCTTCAACTCCGGACGCCATGACGGCCCCGCCTTTGGAACAGAAGCCAGAAGTCCGGTGACCGTATCTTCAACCAGACGCTTGATGCCCGGAACAAGATTATCCTCTTCCAGATAATACACACCGCGAGTAAGATCCGCCGTACCGTTCTTTCCCAGAATCTGATCTTCCATACCATTAAACTTATTGGATATGAGAGACTCGTAGGTAATCTTGCGGCCGTCCGCATAACGATAGATCACGTTGACACTGTCGTAAACCTCACGCCCGTCCTTCCAAAACACGATATCACCCAGGCCACTTATCTCCACAGGCATCCTGTCGACCACCCAATTGCATACCTCCAGCTGATGACAGGCAAGTTCTGTCATCAGTCCAGCCGAATGCTCTTTGTACAATCGCCAGTTGATCTGACGTTCCAGCTCAGGATAAGGCACGGGACGGCGCCAGTCCGCATTACGGAACCAATGGCAGCGCATACCTACAACATCCCCTATAAGCCCGTCCCGTATCATCTGCACACCTTTGATATATTTCTCGTCATACATACGCTGCATGCAGAAATACAGGGCACGGTCGCTTGTCTGGTAAGCGTCATAAATGGCTTTGCACTCGTCCAGAGTAAGAGCCATGGCTTTCTCGCAAAATACGTGTTTGCCAGCAGCAAGAGCATCCAGGACTATTGGAGCATGCATGGATAGAGGTGTTGCTATGATCACACCATCTATATCCTTCTGCTCCAGTACTTCATGATAATCAGTGTAAGTACTGGCCGATGGTACCAATGCATGCGCATCATTGAGATTCACGTCATAAATATCGCACAAGGCCACGAGTTCGGCATGAGGGATGTCGCGAAGCATGTGAATATGATACTGACCGCGGCTTCCCGTTCCAATCAAGGCCAGACGGGCCTTCTCTCCCTGCACCTCCTGCATTTTCTCTCTGGTGCAACTCTGCATCCATGGCGCCGACGCAAATAGCGCCGCCCCGCCGGCAGCAACTCCCGCCTTCTTGAGGAATTCTCTTCTATTGATTATTTCCATAGTTTACATTAGTATTCTTTCATATTTCACAAGTGCGGCAAAGATTCCAACGGGACCTCAATACCTCAATCTAAGCCACTGGGAATAGAAACGGTTGGTTATCCGATATCCTTTGTCCGTGTGAATCAGGGTTTCGTTTTCAATCAAAGGTCGCAGGGCCCCTTGGATGGCACTTGCCGATGCCAGATTGTGCTTCTTGATAAAGGCGACCGAGGTTGGTGAAGATGCATATCCCTCTTTGGCAACAGCCTTGAGCAATTCCCTCTGTTTTTCCGAGAGCTGGAGAAACATTTCCTGAAAGGTCTGGCTGAAAACTCCAAGTATATGTTCTATTGCAGGAACCATCACATCCACATCTGACGATGACCCTTGAGGAGTCATTTCAAATACCCGATTCATCACATACTGGACATACCACGTATGACCTTCGTAAATATCATACGCCTTCTCAACACATTCTTTGGAAACATGTCTGTCAAACTTCTCGAACCAACTCTGACAGAAAGCCACATACTTGGACTTGTCTATAGTCCCGAGGTACAGAGGTGTACAACTCATGAAGAAAGGCTCAGATGGAGTATTGAAGATCTTGTTCATCATCCTCCTGTTACTACCGGCAAAGATGAAGCGAGTCTTTTTGCAATTCTGCACCAATGATCGGAGCTTGGCTATAACCCTACTCCCATCAGGATACTCAGCAATCTGCTGGAACTCATCTATAGCCACAACACAAGGAATATCGTTTGATTCCAGGAAGAAGAACAACTGCTCCAATGTCTTGCCGGGCGCAAACGACTCTCCCAGAGCAATATCGGCAGTTGGAAGTCCAGTGAACAAATCTACAGAGAAAGTAATCCTCAGCGAATTTACAATAGTTATGAAACGCTCCAACAGGCGTGATTCACGGGACTGCAACCTGCCAGCAACCTCTTTGCTAAGTAAAAACACAAAATCCTCCAGAGAAGTTGTGTCAAAGATATCTATGAAGAAAGTTTCATAGTTATCCCGTATCAGCGGCGATGCAAAAGTATGACCGATAAGTCCAGACTTTCCCATACGCCGTTCTGATACAAGTACGGTATTGCGCCAGTTTTCTATATTGGATACAAGTTCCGCAGTTTCTGCCTCCCTATCGCAAAAATACTCCGCAGACACATATTTGCCCGTTACAATGAAAGGGTTTACGATGGATCTGTCCATAGAATAAAGTTTTTGCGAATATAATTATAATTTTTCTTATAATAAAAGTTCTTATAATTTAATCTCCCAACCTTTCTCGTACTGGCGGCTGTAGAGTTTCTCGGCACGTTTGTCGCCGATGATGCGACCGTTGGTAGGGTCAATGTGAAGTGAGCGACCGACACGCTGGGCGATGATACCGAGCTGAACCAGATGCGTGCTGATGCAAGCTTCGGTAATATCGGAGTTGAGCGGAGCACCATTGCGTATGCCGTCAAACCAGTTGGCAAAATGCAATTGATCGAGTTTCTCGCATGGATTCACAAGGTTACCAGGTTCGAATTTGAGCTCACCGATTTCCTCTTTGATCACATTTCCCTTGAGATCGACAATCTTATATTCGTTGCCGCCACTGAAAAACATTGTTCCCTTCTCGCCGTAGAATGCTACACCCAGACCATTACCCTCCGATGGGGTACTGTTGCAGCTGCGGCCTTCCCATGTACATGCCGCATCATCCCCAAACTGGAACGAGATGAGCTGTGAATCCGGAGTCTGCCAGTCATCCTGATAGCGGAAACGTCCACCTATCGAGCCGACAAGTGTAGGGTAATCAACCCCAAGACCCCAACGGAGAATATCGACAAAATGTGTACCATTGTTCAGGGCTTCTCCCCAGCCCCAATCCCAGAACCAGTGCCAGTTGTAATGAATATAGTTGTCATGGAATTCCTTGCGGGGCGCAGGTCCCTGCCACAGATCCCAGTCCACACCGGCAGGAACAGGAGCAGGGTG
>JAZRXU010000127.1:0-21455 GCA_045600345.1 Candidatus Cryptobacteroides sp.
TAAATTTAGTAATAGTATTTTAAATAACAATAAATGCAGTATGAAAATTAAGTAAAATTTTTTAGTGAGTAATTTTAGAAAAATTAAAAAATAAGATTATTATGTAAAAAAATTTACTTACTAGATTATTTTGTATAGAAATTTTAATTTATATTTGAGGTACTTGGTAAAATGAAAATTATGGACTTTAAAGAAATAGCGCAGCAATATAAGGCGGAACTGCAGGATAGAGTTCTTCCTTTCTGGCTGGAAAATAGCCAGGATAAGGAGTTCGGCGGATATTTTTCTTGCCTCGACAGAGACGGCAGCGTGTTTGATACAGACAAGTTTATCTGGCTTCAAGGAAGGGAGGTATGGATGTTTGCCATGTTGTACAATAATCTGGAGAAAAGGCAGGAGTGGCTGGATTGTGCTGTTCAGGGAGCTGAATTTCTGAAGAAGTATGGCCATGATGGAAACTATGACTTCTACTTCAGCGTGAACAGGGAGGGTAAGCCTCTTGTATATCCTTATAATATATTCTCCAACACTTTCGCCTGCATGGCCTTTGCCCAGCTTGCAAAAGCTACCGGAAATGAAGAGTATTCCGAAATCGCCAGAAAAACCTTCAACCGCATTCTGGAGCGTCGCAGCAATCCTAAGGGAAAGTGGTGCAAGGTTGTTCCAAGCACAAGGCCGATGAAAGATTTTGCACTTCCTATGATCATATGCAATATGGCTCTGGAAGTGGAAGATATAATCAACGACCCGGAACTTATAGAAAGGACCATTGATGAGAGTGTTCATGAAATCGTTGATGTGTTCTATCAGCCTGATCTTGGGGTGATACTTGAGAATCTGGCTCCAGACGGCTCTTTGCTGGATTGCTTTGAGGGTCGAAAGGTAAACCCCGGTCATGATCTCGAGGCGATGTGGTTCCTTATGAATATAGGTGTGCGCCGTGGCGACAGGGCCCTTATAGATAAAGCGGTTGAGATAGCCCTCAGTGTCATAGAATACGGATGGGATAAGGAGTATGGAGGAATTTTCTATTTCATGGACCGCAAGGGTTATCCTACCCAGGAGCTTGAATGGGATCAGAAACTCTGGTGGGTACATATAGAGTCTGCCATAGCTATGATCAAAGGCTATCAATTGACAGGAAACGAAAAATGTCTCGAGTGGTTCGAGAAGTTACATGAATATATGTGGAAGAATTTCCGTGATGAACAGTATCCTGAGTGGTTCGGCTATCTAAACCGTCGCGGAGAGGTTCTTCTGTCTCTGAAGGGTGGTAAATGGAAAGGATGCTTCCATGTTCCAAGAGGTTTGTTCCAGATTTATACCATATTGAATTCGATAAAATAATTAGTCCAAATGAAGACAAAAACATTCATTCTTTCAGTGATTTGCCTGCTCGCTTTGGCTATCTCTGCTTCAGCTCAGTCTGTAGTCAGGGGTAAGGTTGTAGACGAGAATGGTGAACCAATGGTGGGTGTTACTGTTATGGCTGATGGTACTAAAGCTGTTGCTGTTACCGATCTTGACGGTAATTATACAGCCAATTTGTCAGCTGCAGTGAAAGAGCTCACTTTCTCTTTTATAGGAATGGAGGACCAGAAAGTCAGTGTCGGTGGTAAAAATATCATCAATATCACGATGGCTTCTGATACCAACGTTCTGGACGAAGTAGTGGTGGTTGGTTACGGTGTGCAGAAAAAAGCCCATCTTACCGGCTCAGTTGCTGCTGTCGGAAGTAACGAACTTCAAAAAACAACCGTATCAAATGTTTCTCAGGCTCTGGTGGGAAAACTTCCGGGCCTTATTACACAGCAGTCAGTTGGACAGCCTGGTTCGGATGCAGTGTCTATTCTTGTGCGCGGTTATTCTTCATACAACGACTCCGGTACGGTGCTGGTGCTTGTGGATGGAGTCGAGCGTGACATGAACAGTGTCAACCCATCCGATATCGAGAGTATTTCCGTGCTGAAGGATGCGGCAGCTTCATCTGTATATGGTATGAAGGCAGCCAACGGCGTTATCCTTGTGACAACCAAACGCGGCTCCGCAGGACGTGCCCACGTGACATATAACGGAAAGGTAGTGCTTTCAAGTGCAACTGCATATCCGGAGATGATGAATGGTACTCAGTACATGCAGTACTACAATCTGGCACACGCATTGGATGGTAACGATACTCCGTTCTTCAGTGCTGAAGCGATTGCTGCTACACATAACGGTGATCTCTCAGATGGTCTGGAAAATACAAACTGGACGGAACCTTTCTTCCGTACCACACTCATGCATCAGCATAATGTTTCTGTAGGTGGCGGCAATGATCGTGCTAACTATTTTGTAAGCGGTTCGTATCAGAATCAGGAAGGCTTTATCAAAGGCAATACCAATACAAGGTATAACTTCCGAACCAATGTTGATGTCAAGGCAACAAAAGATATTACTGTCAGCATGGGACTGAGCCTTACAAACCAGAATTATCATCAGCCAGGCTCACTGTCATATGCAAATGCTACTGTTGGCGGCACACTTCCATTCTCATTGACAACAGCTCTTCCTTTCGTACCGCATGAGATAGATGGTATTCCAACATCTCCTATGCGTACCGCTGATGCATTTGTTGCAAATGGCGAATATTCTGCTGAACATTCCGGCTTTAGCCATACGGATACATTCAACAGCCAGATGACAGCACGTATTGACTATAATGCTCCATTCCTCAAGGGACTCAAGCTGGCTGTGTCGGCAAGCTGGGACTGGAGAGAACAGCATAGCAAGACCTTCGCTTATGCATATTATCTGAATGCCATTGTTTTTGCGAATGTCAATACGCTCAATCCTAAAGAGATGTACAGCTACAAGAAATGCTCGAATGGACTCGACGAAGGTAACCTCTACGAGGGTACTACCAGAACGCAGCGTTGGATGCTTCGTCCTCAGGTATCGTACAATAACAAGTTCGGCAAACACGATGTCGGAGCCCTCGTCCTCTTCGAGATGAACAGCTATACCTCACATCTTTTCCAGGCTTCCAAGCAGGATTTCGCACTGCTTGATATTCCGGAGCTCAGCATGGCGGCAAATGTGACCAGCCCTGGAGCAGTGAACGGTTCGAGCGGTCTTTCACGCTATGCCGGCTTTGTTGCACGCTTCAACTATGCTTACGATGACAAGTATCTGGTGGAAATAGCGGGACGATATGACGGCTCATATCGTTTCCAGCGTGGCTACCGCTGGGGTCTGTTCCCTTCTGTGTCTCTCGGTTGGCTCATGAGCAAGGAAGACTTCTTCAAGAACGCTCTTCCTGCAGTGGAGATGTTCAAGCTGCGCGCAAGTATAGGTGAGGTAGGTAATGACAACGTGGATCCGTATCTGTACCGTAAAAGCTACCAGATGAATCAGAATGCCATAGTTCTTGGAGGGTCTACTCAAAGTTCTCTTACAAACACAGTATCTTATCCTAGTCCGGACCTGACATGGGAGAGAATCAGAACCATTGATGGAGGATTCGAGGTTTCCGCGTGGAAAGGCATGCTCTCCATGGAGTTCGACTGGTTCTACAAATACACGTATAATATTCTTACGAACATCTCTGCGCAGTATGCTCCTTCTCTCGGAGGACACTACCCTACACGTATCAATGACGGTGTGTTCGACAACAGGGGCTTCGAGTTGAGTCTCGGTCACCAGCACCATGTAGGTGACTTCATATATAAGATAAATGCGAACCTTACCTGGGCCCATAACCGTATCGTGAAACGTACGGAGGCCGAGAATACCCTTCCTTGGAAGAGTTCCATAGGACATGCTTATGGTGAGGTGCTCGGTTATAAGTCTGATGGTCTGTTCCAGAGTCTCGAGGAGATAGAGCAGTCTGCAATCCCTACGGGTCTTGAGGCTGGCAAAACTGTACGTGTCGGCGATATCAAGTATGTCGATTACAACGGCGACGGTACAATCGATGCGGATGATATGGTGTTCATAGGTCGCAGCACGCGTCCTGAGATGATGTTTGCCATGCAGTTCGACTTCTCATGGAAAGGTCTCGATTTCTCTATGCAGTGGCAGGGTGGTGCATTGTGCAACAAATTCCTTCTTGGTTCGTGGAGCAATGGTGTATCGGATGCCACCCCTCTTACCAAGCCTTGGTATGCCGGATATGACAATGCCCCTCTTTACCTTGTCCAGCAGTCATGGACTCCTGAAAATACCGATGCGCAGTATCCTCGTCTTACCGCGAATACAACATCATACAACAACAACTATCGCGTATCCGATTTTTGGATGAGAGATGGCTCCTATGTACGTCTGAAGAATGTTTCCCTCGGATACACTCTTCCTTCGAAGATTACGCGCAAGGCTCATATCGATAAGATTCGCGCATTCGTGACAGGAGGAAACCTTCTGACATTTACAAGCTTCAAGTATCTCGATCCTGAGAGCCCTAACGTTGTGACAGGTTACTATCCTCAGCAGCGTACTGTCACTTTCGGTCTTGATGTAACATTCTAAAGCGTATGAAGATTATGAAAGCAATATATAGATTGTTCATTACTGTTCTTGCCGGAGTTTCCATGGTGACAGTATCCTGCAAGAATGAATTTCTGGAGACGGATCCTACCGGCTGGTATGGAGAGAATGTGGCATATTCCAGCGTAGAACACCTTGACATGGTGGTCAATGGTCTGTATGCTGTCATGTATGCCAATTCAGAGATCCAGAAAGGTTATGTTTTCGATGATGCCATCTCCGATCTTGTGAAGGAATCATGGTATGGAGTGGGCGGAGGAAATGTCAACAAACTGTTCTACAATGGTACTGGCATCACTCCTGAGTCGAACATGCTGTCAAACTGGGGATATTATTCATATATCCGTCAGCAGAACGAGTTCTTCGCCGATATGAACTACGGTTATATGAAGGAAATACCGGAAGACAAGCTTAAGATACGTGAGGGTGAAGTAAGATTCTTGCGTGCATTCACATATCTCGAGCTCAACTATCGTCATCATGGTGTTATTCTTCGTATCGATGAGCATAAGGTGGATGGTCCGTCAGAGAATACCAAAGCACGTTCAAGCGAGAAGGAGTGCTGGGATTTTATCATCTCTGAGCTTGACAAGGCAGCAGAGCTTCTTCCTTTGACATGGGACAGCGCCAATGTAGGACGTATCACAAAAGGCGCTGCCCTTGGAATGAAGGCTCGTGCATGTCTGTACGCCGGCCGTTACGATGATGCTGTCAATGCTTGCGACGATCTTTTCGAGCTGGGGCAGTACAGCCTTGTGGATGGCAAGACAGCTGATAATTATGCAAGAATATTTTCTCAGCCATACAACTCCGAGCTTATCATACCTGTATACTACATGCAGGCTAAGAGCACAGGAAGCAAACAGCATAATTTCAACAATTATTTCTGTCCTCCGGGCGATGGTGCTGCGAATAATGTTTCCGTGGGTGCGGCTGCAACTCCTTCAGATGAGTATGCCGGTTCTTTCGATATCTATGCCGATGGCAAGTGGCAGGCTTTCTCATGGGATAATCTTGAGAAATATGGCAATGAGCCTTTCGCCAATCGCGATCCACGATTCTACTCGAACATCCTGTATAATGGCGCTGAATGGAGAGGACGCAAGCTGGAGCTTTATGTGGGAGGAAAGGATGACTTCATGGATTATAAGAATACAGGCCAGGATAATGTTCATAAGTCCACTACAGGCTATATCTTCCGCAAATTCATGAGTACAGAGCCCATGAATTACACATCTACACTGAGCAGTCAGTTCTGGATCGAGATGCGTCTGGCTGAGATATATCTTATCCGCAGTGAAGCTAATGCCCGCAGAGAGATGATGGCTCCAGCATACGAGGACCTTAATGAAATACGTCTGCGCGCAGGTATGCCTAAGCTCCCTATGAAAGCATCTTGGAATGACTATGTGACAGACCTTTTGAAAGAGCGTGTCTGCGAGCTGGGTATGGAGGGCCACCGTCTGGCCGATCTCATCCGCCTCGGAAAGGCTCAGGAAGTACTGGATGGCCAGTATCTCCATGGTGTCAAGATTACCCAGAAAGGTAGTGGATTCGAGTATCAGAGAGTTGTCTGCGATCCTTCTGTGCGCCGTTTCCCGGCAAAGTTCAACGTGTATCCTATCCCTTATTCCGAGCTGCAGGCAAATGGCGCATGTGAGCAGAATAAAGAGTGGTTGTAATCAAATATTGCAAAAAGATGAAATATAGTAGAATAATATTGGCTTCCATATCGGCTCTGGCTTTGATTTTCTCATCATGTGCCAGACTGGATCTCCACGAGATCTCAGAGGATTCATCGAATATCATGAACCTTGTGGTGAAAGGTATGCTGGAGTCCGATCTCAAAGTGGAATATGATGCAATCGTGGATGCGGAAAATCATACGATTACAGTTCAGATTCCATATTACATGAGCGATACAGAGAAAATTCAGGCAGACCTCACCAAGATGAGAGTTCGCGCTTCTCTCCCTCAGGGAGCAAGATTCCGCGAGAGTATTGCCGGTGTGCACGATCTGATTGAGGGATTTGATGCTACCCTGGTTTATTACAGCGGTAAAGAGGAGAGATATCATTTCCAGGCGGCATATGTAAAGTCTGCCAAGAGCGAACTCATATCTGTCAAGACTACGGATCAGGAGGTTTCTGTCACCATTACAGTGTCACAGCCTAATGAGAAGAACCCTAAGGGTGTCATCCATGCACTGAAGGTCGCAGCTACATCTTTTGCTTTGGAAAAAACGGTTGTGACCGTTTCTCCATGGGCAAGCGTCGAGAGTGAGGCTTATGATCCTGAGACTGGATTCTATGACCTGCTTTCTGGTAAATCTCTGTTTGTCGTGGCACAGAACGGTGTAGACAAGACAGAGTATGAGGTGTCGTTCGAACTTCCCAAGGTGGTTGAATATGGTGTGGGATACATAGAGGCTCTGTGGGGCTTCCAGTGCTATACTGACGAACTTCATGGTATGACAAAAGATGCCAACAGAACTATGGCTGTCGTAGGAAACTATCTCATCCTCAGCAACAGCGATGATTTCACCAAGATGCCTGTATATAACCGTATGACAGGCGAGTACCTGGGTGATAATTTTGTGAATACCACTGGTATCGATGAGGGACGTTCTATCCATGCGATATGTTCGGATGATGCCGGCCATCTTTTCGCTGTGGCGTATACTACCCTTCGTGACACTGATACAAGCAATGATAATGTTCGCGGCTGGGTTTGGAAGAATGGCATCAGCAATCCTCCTACTTCATTCCTTTATGCAAATCTCGGAGGCAGTCAGTATAGCGCTGTGCCAAAGGCTGCGGCAGGTCTCGATATTTATCGCACAGTCCGCGTGAAGGGTGATCTGACCAAAGATGCCGTGATTGCCACCTGCTCTATTTATTCTCCACGTCCTGTATTTGAGTTTGTCAAGGATGGCAAGCTCCAGAGTCCGGCTTATGTCGAGTGGCCAAATGGTGCCGGAATCCAGGTGTCTATGTGGTATTCTTCATATGTCATACCTATGAATATGGATAAGGATGCCATGGAATATGTATGGAACTCAGCCAACTTCCGTCTGAACAATGTATATTCGAAAGCAAAGAACGGCTTCGGCTTCCTTGCCCCTAAGAGCCATTATTGGAATCCTTCGGGATTGGATATTCAGACAGCTTACAACTATACTGCCAACAACTGGGGTATCGATGCCGTAGAGTTTAACGGTGCAAGGCTGGTTGCTGTCCAGAACGGTATGTATTCGAACTCCAAGACAGCTGCGGAAACGTCAGAATATTATCAGCGCCTGTATGTGTTCGACATAGGAGTATCTCCTACAAATACAACAATGAGAGATGGTTTCCTCTTCGACTCAAGAGAAGGTAACTATATGGGTGATGAGAGTAAGGGTGGTCCACGCGGAACGGGTTATGCCGTGACGGGTATGACATCGCCAGTTTCTTTCGTAGGCGGCAAGATTGTGCCGGACAATGATTGTGAATGCGGCTGTGTCCTCTTTGCCCCAGGCTCCGATGGACTCTCTGTACAGGTTTATATGCTCACTGCCAGCAACGGTATGTTCTGCTATAACCTTACAGCATATGATATGTAACAAACAATACATTTATTTATAAGTTATGAAAAAGTATTTTATCCTATTGGCTACAGCCGTTATGACTCTTGCCGGCTGTGCAAAAGAGTTTGATGATTCTGCACTCAAGCAGGATATCGCCGATCTCCAGGGTCGAGTGGACAAAATTGAGGCGGATCTTCAGAGAATCCAATCCAATATTTCTTCAATCCAGACACTGATCGCCGGAATCCAGGGTGATATTACAGGACTGGATTATGTTACCGGAGTGGAAGAAGTTAAAGATGCTGCCGGTGTAGTTATCGGCTACAAGGTGAACTTCAAGAAAGCAGATTCACAGACATTCTATCTTACTGACACCGGATGTGTCGGCATCGTACTGATCGATGGCAAATATTATTGGGCCGTCGGTGGTGAGCCAGTAATGGCCGATGGACAGAAAGTAGAGGTGAAAGTTGCTCCACAGGTTGCTGTAAACGATGGTAAGCTTCAGGTATCTTACGACGGCGGCAAGACCTGGAACGACCTTATGGACAAAATCGACGTCCAGATAGGCGAGGAAACTGTGACTATCACTGTCGGTGGCACATCCGTTACCATAGACCTCGTTCCTGCTTTCTCTCTCAAAGTGGAGACAACCCAGGTAAAAGTTTCTCCAGAGGAAACCACTATTTCAGCAACAGTTCCTTACACAGTCAGAGGTGCAGCAGATGGTGATGAGGTTGTTGTGCTTTGTACATATGCTCCTGCTGGTTTTGATGTCAATGTTGATGATAAGGAAATCAAGGTTGAAGCTACTGTAAATAAAGGTACTATTGTTGTTACAGCCATAAACAACACTACAGGTGTTACTTCTTCACAGGCTATCACTTTTGCCGAGGGTGTTCTTGAAGCTGTAATCGAAGCGCATGTATTCGAGGCAGAAGGCGGTGTTGCAACCGTTAGCCTTACCTATAACGTAAATTACACAATTACAACAAGCGGTGAGTGGATATCTGCAGAGCAGACGAAAGCAGCAGAGACCGTAGATCTCAAATTCAATGTTGCAGCCAACAATGGTCTTGCCCGTCTCGGCACAATCACCTTCACCGGCACTGACGGTTCTGTTGCGACTGTTGTTATCGCCCAGAAGGCAAATACAGCTGACCACAACATCACCGCAATGTTCGGTTGGCAGGCTTATACCGATGACGCTCACGGCATGACAGCATCAGATAACGTTACGCTTGCAGTTGTTGGTGATTACCTCATCCTCTCAAATGCTGCGGATTTCACCAAGATGCCGGTTTACAACCGTTGGACAGGCGAGTACCTGGGTAATGACATCGTGAACGTTGAGGGTGTGAGCGACACATATTCATACCGTGCCATCTGTAATGATGATGCCGGTCACCTTATCATGAGCAGCTACACTGACGGCGCAAGCAATCAGACTATCCTGTCATACGCATGGAAAGACGGTATCGACAAGAAACCTGCTGCAATCGTGAACGGAGGTCTCTGGCACTGGGGCGTAGGTGCAAACGAATCAGGTTGGGCTGTGAAAGCCAGCGGTGATGTTACGGGAACAGCCATGCTTACATACTATTCACTGGGTGGTAAGTTCATCTTCGTGAAAGTCAAGAATATGAACGCTGACTACATGAACTTCATCGGTGAGTGGCCTAACGGTTTGACCACTACGGCTTGGAAAGGTTGCGCAGGCAAGGCTATCACTCCTGAGGCAAGCACTCTTGCAGAGATGAAATATGTGTTCTCTACCGACAACCACAATGGTGTATTCGGTTATGATGGCGGTGCATCTGCGTTCCAGTTCGCACAGCCTGCTACACACTGGTGGGCAATGAATGGTTATAGAAACCTCGTTTCAGGTGTAGATTATATCGAGGTAGGTGGCAAATGTCTGATGGCTGTAATGAACGGTAGCTATGCAAATACGGCAACTTCTGCAGGTCAGAACTCGCGTTACCAGCGTCTTTGCGTTGCCGAGATTGGTGCCAACCCTACAGCAGACAGCTTCAAGAACGGTTACATCTTTGACTCAAGAGAGGGACACATCACTGACGGTACTGCAGCTATTCCTGGTTCAGGTTATGCCGTTACGGGTATGTCTTCACCAGCTTCATTCGTATCAGGCAAGACTGTCCTCGGCGAAAACCCTCACCAGACCTCAGACATCTGCTTTGCAAAAGGTGCTGACGGTTCCGTACAGGTATATGCCGTTGTTCCAGGCCAGATGGTTATCGGCTACAATATGAAATTCTAAACCTATTCTTCTGATCCGCGGCACTTGACCCTGCCGCGGGTCCCTAAAAACATAAAACAATGAATCAGTTCCTGAAGGAAATCCATGAACAGCCCCAGGCGGTTAGAGATACAGCACAGTGGCTGGCATCTCAGCAGGGAAGAAGTGCCCTGGATGAAGTGTATCAGCTATGGAAGGGTGGAAGAAAGGATATTCTTCTTACCGGAATGGGAAGTTCCTATTTCGTAGGCATCTCGGCAGCTACAATGCTCAATGCCCGGGGAATCAAGGCCTCGGCTGTCAATACGGCAGAGCTGCTGCATTATCAGATGGCGTCCATCGGGAATGAAACCCTGCTCGTATGCATCTCCCAGTCTGGAGAAAGTTATGAAGTGGTGGCCTTGCTGGAGAAACTGAGCCGGGAGATACCAGTGGTGGCGATTTCCAATGAACCGGGCAGCACACTGGCAAGACGGGCGCAGGAGTGCGGAGTATTACTCGAGTGTCACAGCGGCGAGGAATTGATGACCTCGACTAAAACTTTTATCAACTGTCATCAGGTACTCTGCGCATTGGTTGCACGTTTGTGCGGTGCGGATGCTGTCATGCAGTCGGTATGGGAGAAAGTTGCGTCAGATATCCAATCCATCATAGATTCAAGGGAGCAGTGGCTTACGGAGTGCAGAAGAGTGATGGATATCCCCGACTTCGTACAGCTGATAGGACGCGGTCCTGTCATGGACTCTGTGTGCCAAAGTGCCCTGATGTTCATGGAAGCGTCGCATACACCGGCTTCTTATCTGACCGGAGGCGATTTCCGTCACGGTCCTATGGAGACTGTCGGCACTTCATTTGTGGCAGTTGTGATGACACATTCTGATTCTGCTACCTACGCGCAGGCATCGCGTCTTGTGGATGATATACTGAGTTTCGGCGGCAGGGTGATTCTGGTGTCTGACAGAGAGCATGTCAATGCACACGAGAACCTATGCTGTATCACTGTTCCATCGGCCTCTTCTTCATATTATCCCATGTTGTCTGTGATACCACTTCAGTTCATTGTCGATGACCTGGCTGCCCGCAAGGGATTCACAGCCGGAGATTTCAGTCATGGCCAAAAGGTGACAGCTATCGAGTAATTGTGATGGGTAGACAGATTGCACTTGGTATTGATTTGGGCGGCACGAAAATTCGTGCCGGCCTTGTTGACAGTACAGGTGCATTGATAGGTGCAGCGGAGAGTATTCCTACTCATGCCAGAGAGAGGGATGGAGAAGAAATATATGCCTCAATTCTGGCTTTGGCACGCAGGCAGATTGCCATGTGCGGCGAAAGAGTCTGTGGCATTGGCATCGGTTCCACGGGTCCGCTGGATTTCAAAAAAGGAACGATTCTGGACTGTGACAATCTGCCTTCAATGAACTATTTTCCTCTTGTGGAAAGGCTGAGCGGAGACCTTGGAATAAAGGTCAGGCTGGATAATGATGCCAATACTTTCCTTCTTGGTGAGGCAAAGTGGGGCGCGGCAGCAGGACACAGGGATGTTGTCGGACTAACGCTTGGCACAGGTCTGGGTATGGCCCAGATAGCCAATGGCGTTTTGGTCAGAGGTGCTCATGACTGTGCCGGAGAGGTCTGGACATCACCTTATAAGGAAGGTATCATAGAGCAGTATGTAAGTGGCAGTGCTCTTGGCGGACCGGATGCTTCTCAGATTGCATTCGATGCGTTTGCAGAAGATCTGAGCCGTTCACTGGCCTGGATTGTGAATATTTGCGATCCATCGGTCGTTGTATTGGGTGGCTCCGTGATGAAATCTCAGAATCGTTTCCTTCCATTGGTTAAAGAGAGGGTACTTTCGTATATTTGTTCAAGTGTGGCATCGTCCTTGAGGATAAAAGAGGCTGCTCTTGGTGATGATGCCGGGATGATGGGGGCGGCTTCTCTGTTATTTGAATGATGTTACTGAGCCTCATAACTGCGCTCCTTACAGTGATTACAGGGCCATGGGAACTGCGAAACGCAAATCGCAGTGATATGCCTGTCGTATCTACCACCGTTCCTTCCACGGTGCTTTCTGCTTATGTGGACAGTGGTTTTTATCCTGATCCTCGCAGGGGACTTGCTTTTTACGACATTCCCGATGCCTCGGATCCCGGGAATCCATGGCTTGATCCATATGTGTATTCAACTGATTTCAGTCTTCCGTCCAGGTATAAGAATGAAAAGTACATATGCCTGCGACTGAACGGAATCAACTACAGAGCGGATGTGACACTCAATGGAGAGAAAATAGCCGACAGGGACACGGTAGTCGGGATGTTCCGCCGGTTTGATTTTGACGTTACCAGTCAGATACGCAGAAGCGGAAACAATCATCTGGAGATTACGATATATCAGGTGGATCATCCAGGAAAATGCCTGCCAGGTACACAGAGTATTGTATTCGGTCCCAAACGGGGGTCTGCACGTGACATATGGCGGGATGAGACTCTGAAAATAAGCGGAGGATGGGACTGCGCTCCCGTGGTTCCCGACAGAAATATGGGAATTACCCTTCCTGTGGAGATTTCGGGGCATGGCATCCTGTCCCTGTCTGATCCGTCTGTCACTACGGAGATTGCGCCTGATTTTTCATACGCGTACGTGCGCGTCAAGGTTCCGGTAGTGAATCATGACACAAAATGTCAAAAGGCGGATTTTATGCTTGGCCTCTCTTTTCCTGAAGGCAGCGCGAGAAAGCCTTTGAAAATCCAGCACCGTGTTATGGTACAGCCAGGCATAAATGAGGTGGAACTGCCGGTCATGAAGGTGGACAACCCTGACTTATGGTGGCCTGTCGGATATGGAGAACATCCTCTTCATGAACTTCAGATAGATGTCAAGGCAGCCGGCAGATTGTCCGATAGCCGCAATGTGAGCATAGGCCTTCGTGAGGTAAGATCAGAGGTGATATGGAACCATGGAGAACCGGCCAGGATTTTTTATGTGAATGGACGTAGAATTTTCTGTCGTGGAGGCTGGTTGCAGCCAGACATCCTGCTTCGCAACTCAGAAGAAAACTTCGAGGCTCAGGCTGCCCTTCTCGAGCAGGCAGGAGTCAATATTGCAGGCAGTGAAGACATGCCGGCTCCGGAAGATTACTTTTACAGCGCTCTGGACAGGCATGGAATACTCTACTGGCATGTGTTCCATCAGTGCTGGAGAATGTATCCCGGAACAGCATCTGCGCATAATCCGGATGACCACAATCTCGCCGCCAGACATGTCGAGGATGAGATATTGCGATATAGGTGTCATCCATGTATTGCTGCGTGGGTGGGAGTGAATGAGGTTATGGTAGATGAGGACCTGTATATTGCCACAAAGGAAGCAGCATCACGGCTTGACCCGTCTCGTCCGTTTATTCCTACCACCTCAGTGGACTGGGATGTGGATCGCCTCACTCCTTTCCTCAAAGACGATTTACCCATAGGCACAACAGATGCCGGGGCTCCTGACTATGGCTGGGAATACCCTGAATATTTCTTTCAACAGGTGGAAAAGGTGAAGAATCAGACATTCCGTAACGAACTGGGTATGCCGGCCATGCCTGTGTGGAGCTCGCTGGTGCGTTTCATTCCTACCCTCGACAGGCCTTATGATGCCTCGGATCCTATCTTTCCATTGGATAAATACTGGGCGGAACACGGAGCCTGGGATACCAATAACTTCTGCTATAGGGGATATGACAGTGCTTTGAGGACTCTCTATCCTGACCCTCGCAGTGCAAGGCAGTATGTGCGTCATGGCCAGCTTGCATCCTATGAGGGATACAGGGCAATGTGGGAAGCGGCTGGAAGCCGTATGTGGGATATAACTACGGGAGTGATGCTGTGGAAACTCAATTCCTGCTGGCCTGATGTGTGCTGGCAGATATATGACTGGTATCTGGCTCCCAACTCAGCCTATTTTGCTACCAAGAAGGTTTTGGAAAGAGTGCATGTACAGATGAACGCGGATGATGACAGCCTCTGTGTGGTCAATACTGGTGATGAGATATTCCGCGGTGAAATCAGGTGCGAGATATATACTCCTGCTATGAAACTGCTTCATACAGGAACACATCATGTGGATGTGACCTCTGATGCCGTGACAATGGCAGGTCGTATACCTGTACCGGATATTGATGGCAGTTATTTTGTGCGCCTGCGTCTTTTCGATGGAGAGAAGATTGTGAGCGAGAATCTGTATTGGAAATATAACGGTCACAGGAGCTATTATGGCATCGTGAACATGCCGACAGTGACTCCGGACGCAAAGGTCAGTTGCAGATGTGAGGGAGGAAGATGGAAAATGGAAATAGAACTTGCTAACAATACAGACCGTTTGAGTTTCTTCAATCATCTCGAGCTGACGTGTGATGGAAAAGTGATTCATGCTGTGCAGTGGAGTGACAATTTTGTAAGCGTTTTTCCAGGTGAGAGCATATCTGTCACAGCAGAGTGCAGCGTGTCGGAGAGTGAAACCGAGCCGGTTTTGATAATAGAAAATTATGAAAGATAAACTTTATATATTGGCAGTATCTGCCCTTGTGCTCTGTGCTTGTACGGCAGAGACGGTTTCTGTGCCGGAAGGTGATATACGTATCATCCCAATGCCGGAGTCGGTGATGCTTGACGGACAGATGCGTCGTCTAGAATCCTTGGATAAGGTGAAAAGATGCAAGGATGCTTCGATGGGTGAAGAGGCTTACAGGATAGAGGTGGATGCGAGAAAGGTTAAGGTGACTGCAGGCAGCCAGTCTGGCTTCTTTTATGCTGAGCAGACGCTGGCCTGGCAGATGGAGAATTATGACGGATATGTGCTTTGTGGTGTGATAGAAGACTCGCCACGATATGAGTGGAGAGGCTTCATGCTGGATGAAGCAAGACATTTTTTCGGTGAGGACAAGGTGAAGCAGCTGCTGGATGAGATGGCTCGTCTGAAGATGAACCGTTTTCATTGGCACCTGACCGATGCGCAGGGATGGAGGATAGAGATAAAGTCCCGCCCTGCTCTCACTCAGATCGGTGCCGCCATGTGTCACAGCAATCCGGATACTGTGGCAATGTTCTATACTCAGAAACAGATACGCGAAATTGTCCGATATGCTTCACAACGCCATATCGAAATCATACCGGAGATAGATGTACCAGGCCATGTCTCGGCGGCAACCAAGGCATATCCGGAAATAAATGGTGGCGGCGTTGTGGGTGGATGGCCGGGTTTTACCCTCAATATAGCCTCTGCCGATACGTATGCCTTCCTTGAGGATGTCATCTCGGAAGTGGCTTCTCTTTTCCCTTCGGAATATATACACATAGGCGGAGATGAGGTCAGCTATGGCAGTTATGCATGGCTCTCGAATCCGCAGATATGCTCCTTTATGGAGACTAATGGTTATACAGATGTACTCCAGGCTGAGGCGCATTTCATCCGCGATGTAGCTGTGATTGCATCTCGTCATGGCAAGAAGGTGATGGGTTGGAATGATGTCCAGAGCTTTGGTCTGGATACTTCAGAGACTCTTATCCATTGGTGGAGACACAACAGGCCGGATCAGCTGAGGGAGTGTCTTGATGCCGGTTTTGGCACGGTTCTATGCCCACGCAATCCACTCTACTTCGATTATGTGCAGGATGCAGACCATACTCAGGGAGCGAAATGGCCTCTTGACGGAGGTTTCTCTCCGCTTGCCGACATATACGCTTTCCCTGATGCATGGACGGATAAATGGAACTTCAGCTCTGATGAGATTCTGGGACTCCAGGCCAATCTATGGACGGAAAAGGTGCATGATGAGGCTCGCTTCGACTGGATGGTCTATCCGCGTCTTTATGCACTTGCCGAATCATGCTGGAGTGCCCCTTCGGTCAAGAATTACGCATCGTTTGTCAGCAGGATGCAATATGCGTTCCGCCATATGCATGCTTTGGGTATAGAGTATTGTGATGTGGAGCTGGCAGCTTCAAGGCCGGAACCGCAGGTACCGGTGATAAAAAATCCTCAATGGAAAGATATTCAAAGCTATGAGAAATAGGAGGCGATGAAGAGACTGTGTTTCATATTAATTTTGCTGCTGGCGTATACTGCTGCCGCTGCTGCCGTGATACTGGAGAACGAAAGCTTTATCCTTCGTCTTTCAGATAAGGCAAAGGTGGAGAGCCTTGTGATCAGATCCAGCGGTAAGGAGTGTGTGGCGCCGGAAGATGAAGTGCCATTGTGCAGCATACTTCAATACCGTCCGTACGACAACGAGAACTTCCTGCGCTATCCAGCCAAGCCTATGTCGTTTCCTTCGAATAAACTGGTCATGGAGGGTGACACCATACGGGTTGAGTTTGCCGGTACATATGACATTGCCGTTATTTCGGTGAAAAAGCAGCAGGATTATATGGCATTCAAACTCGAGAGAATAGATTTCCGTATCGAAGACTTTGGCGTGAAAAGGAAGACGGAAATAGATGAGTTTGCAATGCTCCAGATTCCAGTGCGTGATATGGGTCATTTCGGACATTGGCTCAATGTTGCATGGAACAATGATGACGCCGTGTGCCTGATGGGCCTCAACCCGGAGACCAGAATAGACTCTTTCGACTGCCCTTCCGGGCGGAGACTGTATGCTGGAAGTGAGAATGCTGTAGGTATACTCAATGCGTCAGCAGCGCTTGTCGCCTGTGCCAAAGACAGGTTCCTGGATGTTGTCGACAGGATAGAACAGGACTATGAGATGCCGCGAGGTGTTCAGGCCCGCAGACACCCCGAATATAAGAGTTCATATTACGAACTAAGGGATGTTACAACTGCCAATATTGACCGTCATATAAGCTATGCCAGGCAGGGCGGGTTCCGCATGATGGTGGTTTACTATATGGATTTCGCAAGTACATGTGGCCATTTCTTATGGAGACCGGAATATCCCGGTGGGATAGAAGACCTTAAGGAAATCACCAGAAAGATAAGAGAGGCCGGTATGATACCTGGATTCCATATTCATTATTCCAAGGTTTCAGTTGACGATCCTTATATATCGGGAGGCTGTCCTGACTATCGTCTGAATGCAGTGGCGCATTTTACTCTTGCAGCGGATCTGGCTCCTGAAGACAGTGTCATTACGGCATATGGAAACATCAATCTTCTAAGGGTCGAAGATGGACGAAGAATGCTCCAGATAGGTTCTGAACTGATTCGTTATGATACTGTGGAATCTGATGGCAGGGGAACTTGCAGTTTTGCCGGTTTGGAAAGGGGTGTTCACTCATCTACCGTTGTACCGGTAAAGGCAGGTGTGCGTTTTACGCAGCCGGATGTGGATGATTGGCCACGTTTCATACGGGTAGACCAGGATTCAGACATTCAGGACGAGATAGCCTCTCGTCTGGCTGGAATTTACAATGAATGCGGTTTCCGCTTTATTTATTTCGACGGAGCGGAGGATGTGCCTTATCCATACTGGTATAATGTGACCAGAGCTCAGAAGCGGGTTTATGATCTGTTGGAGGAAAAGCCGTATTTCTGTGAAGGTGCTCTCAAATCGCATTATGGATGGCATATACTCAGTCGTGGAAATGCTTTCGATCTTTTCCGTCCGGAAAGGATAGAGGCCGGAGCTCGAAAATATACCATCCCTTGTTCTGAGGAGATAGCCAATGATTTTACAGCCGTGAATTACGGATGGCTCAATACGACGGCTCCGGATGAGACAACGATGGGTATGCAGCCTCAACATTACGAGTTCATTTGCAGTCAGGCCTATGAGCATGGATGCCCGATATCGTATGTGGCGTATCTGGACCAGATGGGAAAGAGCAGGTATACTGCTGCCAATCTGAGGGTTATTAAAAAATGGGAAAACAAGAAAAAACATTGATATGAGGAGATTAGTTGTGATATGTGCGGGATTGATTCTCGCTCTTGCTGCGAACGCAGAAGATATTGTGCTGAAGAATTCCAAAGTGGAAATATGTTTCGGTGCAGATAAGACTTTTGTCATAAAGTCCATGAAGGTGGATGGTAAGAATATCATGCTTCCATCCGGCAGTACCATGCCTGTATGGTCTATGAATTATCTTGGTCCTAATGGAGAGAGCCCGGCAATGCTTCCACAGTGGACTTTCTATGATGGTGCGACTTTGTGTGATGAAGGCCGCAGCGTGGAGTTCAAGTGGAGGGTTGTGATAGAGCGTGAGGCCAAATGGCCTGTTGTAGTGAAGGTGAGCCTTGCTGAGGATTCAGAACTGCCTCAATGGTCCATATCAGCTCAGATGCCTAAGGGATGGGTTGTAGACAAGATTGAATTTCCCCGCATAATGGTTGCACGTCCCGAGGGCGTGAAGGGAATCATGTCGGTAGGCTATGGTGCGGAATACCCTATCCCTGCCGGAGACAAGATTCAGAGCCGTTATCCTTCCTGTACCGGAGGCATGCAGCTTATTTTGGCGCACAATCCGGAAGGAACCCTCTATTTTGCAGCTGATGACAAGGGTGGCAGCGGCAAGCTGCTCCAGATAAGAGGAGAGGGACAGACAGGACTCTCGTTCGTTCAGGAGGTGGTCACCTCTCATGGATGGACTTCGGAGGATGGCATATTCACACTTCCGTGGAATACAACCCTTGCATACAATGCTGACACGTGGGAGAATACCGTACTCAAATGGTACAGGCCATTCACGTTTGAAACAAAATGGGGAGCAAAGACAATCCCTGAGCGAAGGATTGTAGACTGGGTGCAGAATGCGGACCTGTGGATGCGTCCTGCAGATGCTACGGAGAACATGATGGAAGCTGTCCGTAAGGTGTGTTCATATTATGGCAAGGGTATCGGTATGCATTGGTATTACTGGCATGGACATCCTTTTGACTCATATTATCCGGAATATTTTCCTACGCAGCCGGGATTCAGACAGATGGTATCCGAAACTCAGAAGTTGGGCGCGTATGTGACTCCGTATATCAATGGACGTCTGTGGGATCCCGCAACGGATTCATATAAGGAATGGAAGGGATGTGAGGCCTCATGTCGCAAACCTGACGGCAGTCTGTATACGGAGATATACAGCAGCAAGATAATCAACACCGTCACCTGCCCGGCTTCGGAGATATGGCAGAATGTACTCAAGAAGACCAATAAGATGATTCTTGACTCACTCGGTACAGATGGTGTCTATATGGATCAGATAGGAGCAGCTGCATCGGAGCCTTGCTATGCAGACAATCACAGTCATGCCAAGGGTAACGGCGACTGGTGGCCGGAGGCATACAGGAAGCTGCTCACAGATATGAGAAAAGACTTTTATACTCCAGAGCAGGCAATGACCACCGAAGAGAATGCAGAGTGCTACATTGACCTCTTTGATATGATGCTGGTGGTCAATGGTCCACATACCCCTACTGTTCATATGGTGCCGCTTTTCCCTCTGGTTTATTCCGACAGATGTATCTATTCCGGCTTCACGTATATCCCATGGAGAATAAATGACGGATCGTTCAATTTCATCTCGATGAAAAGTCTTCTCTGGGGTGCCCAGTTGGGATGGATCAACCCGGAGCTCCTTATGAGGCCGGAGAATGCAGTGGAGCAGAAATTTCTGAAGAATCTGTCGGATTTCCGCAAGCTTCAGCACGACCTTTTCCTCGGTGGCCGTTTCATGAAGGAGTTTGTGCCTTCCGGAGACAACCCTCAGATAGATGTGCCGAATTACCAGAAGACAAACGTCGTTGTCGGTGCAGTGTGGAAAAGTGTCAAAGGTAAAGATGCTGTGATACTTGTGAATATGGACTCGACAGACCATAAGGTTGTGTTGGAAAACGGGAAAAGTGTAAATGTGCCTGCACTGGGTGCAGTAAGATGTCGGTAATATGAAAAATGTCATTGTTATGGCGCTGGTCGCCGTTCTATCCCTTGCCTGCAGTGGAAAACCTGCTGTCCAACCGCAGCTGCAGCTCAAGGCTCCTACAGATCTTGAGGCCGTGCAGCAGCATGAATCATTGACAGTCACTCTCAGTTGGAAGGCAGAATCCTCGCAGCATAAGGGGTTCTCGCTTTTTGTCCGCGATGCAGATGATCTGACAAATATTGTGAAGGTGGGAGAGGTGCCCCCTACGTCCAGGTCATTCAACTTTGAGACATTGGAGAAATGCAAGAGCTATTATCTTGGGGTGAGAGCCGAAGCGGCAGACCCACAGAATAATTCCAAGATAGAGTATATCATCTTCTACGTGGCAGATCCCGCACCTAAGGTTGTACCTAAGCCGGTTATACAGGGAGAAGCCAAGGTATATCCCAATTGCCTCGAATTCAAGTATACGTTCGAGAACCTGGATGGCCAGAAGAAAAGGGATTGGGGCCTGTGCTGGAGTGCAGACGGTATTCCGGACATAAGGAATGAACATGCTCATGGACCGGTAATTGGAAATGATGCGATACCAATTACCCAACTGATACCTAATGTAACCCTGGAATATGGCAGGGAGTATAATGTAAGGGCGTATCTGACTGTAGGAAGTGAAACTTATTACAGTGACAGGGTGGTGACTGCTTCTCTCGGAAATGAGGCATCAAATATATATCTTGACTGGAAGAAGCAGAGCTATACCGGCCTGCATCCTGATATTGAGGTATATGCCTGCAATACCACACTTAATGGAAGACCGTTCATGGCATGGTATGCAATTGCAGACGTCACTAAAGGAAATATTGAATTCCGTACCCAGATTCCCGATGGCCTGAAGACTGTCGATGCCCAGTTTACCTCAGACTGTCAGGTGCTCACCAATGCAGCATATTTCTACAACGGCAGGAATCTCGGATTCAGCTCTGTAAGAGGGAACAAGGCCGGCAATATAAGCGCCGTACGCGGATCGTTGCGCACAGGAGACTCGGAATATAACGTGATGTATAATGTGAAGTCGGTGGCCAAGCGGTCTTAGGAAGACAACTCCCTTGGCCAACTCCTTGGCTCACAGAACGACATGGCTACGATCCGACTTCTCGGATTCAGCTCTGTAAGAGGGAACAAGGCCGGCAATATAAGCGCCGTACGCGGATCGTTGCGCACAGGAGACTCGGAATATAACGTGATG
>JAZRXU010000128.1:0-15037 GCA_045600345.1 Candidatus Cryptobacteroides sp.
GTATGTGCTCTCGAGATATTCGCAGAAGAAATGAGAAGGCACTTCAACGGTAAGGTTGGCACCTTGCAACTTGACAGGCTTTATGGGCTTGAACCAGGTCGCAAACTGCTGACTGTCGAGGATATTCTCGAATATCTTCAGACAGTTGTTCCAGACGGTTATGTGATTCTCATTAATCATTGGATTGCAAAGATGGGGAAAACTTGTTCAAAAAAAAATTTTTTTGCTCTTGACATTTACGAAATTTATTATTAAAGTACTTATGCAAGACTTTAGATAAAAATCACAAGAGGTTATTAATCAGAGTTTTATGTGGGTTTACAAAAATCAAGTGGCTGAAATCATTAGAAATCAGCCACTTAATTTATCTTTTAATTTTTATAAGCTTAAAATATTGAAATCTTGATGTATTTTTTAGGATTTTCATTGATATTTTTCACCAATCTATCAACGTCATTAAGCATTGAATCCAGAGGCTGGGAAAGATTGCTTATTGTACCGCCAATATCGTCCACCGCCTTGCCGATATTGTTGACCGTATTTTTAAGATCAGCCTCATTGAGCTGAGCTGAGATGGACTCGATATTCGCCATTGTTCCCTGGGTTGTCTCGAGGATAGGGTTGAGTTTCTCCGACAGAGCCTTGAGATTGTCGACAATAGCGTTGATTTCTTCCGATTTGCCATCGAGAGATGCTGCAAGCGAGCTGACAGAGGCAAGGGTGCTGTTGAGATGCCTGAGCGAAGCCTGAATACTTGCCTTGTTCTGGTCGTTGAGCACTCCGTTCACATTGTTAAGTACTACCGTGAGCGTATCCAGAGTACTGCCGAGGCGATCTACAAGAGGACCAGCTATGGCAGTAAGCGAAGATACGAGATCCGGCTCGGAGCCAGTCTCGAGCAAAGCCCCGGCCTTAACCATTTCCGAACCTGTACCCGGCTCGATCCTGACACCCTTTGTACCCATGATGCTGGTAGCATAGATCACCATTCTGCTGTCTGTTGCGATCTTGTATTCTTTCCTGACAGAGCATGTGACTGCGAAATCATCAGTCTCCGGCCTGTAGTCGATGGAGCTTACATGCCCCACGGGAAAACCCTTGTACTGAACGGGAGCAGAGGCGACAAGCCCTTCTACATCCGTGAAATGTCCCGTAACATTCATTTCGCGGTTCAGAACGTCCTTGCCGCGCAAAAAGTTGATAACAAAGAATGAGGCCACTGCAACGACTATGGCCAGAATGCCTATTTTCAGTTCTTTCTTCATATTCTTAATTTTGAAAGCTCATACTCTCATCGTAATTTTTCTTGTATACCTTGAATGCGTCGAAAACACGCTGGGCAATCTTCTCTCTGCCCTGCTCTGTACGAAGAACGGCCAGATCACTGTCGTTGGATATGAATCCAAGCTCCAGCAGAACGCAAGGCATCGATGTTTTCCAAAGCACGTAGAACGGGTTCTGCTCCACTCCCCTTTTCACCGTAATCGGGCCCTTTGCCAACTGATTCTCACACAATGAGGCAAAGAATATGCTCTGCTCATAGAATGCGCTCTGCATGAGCGTCATGAATATATATGACGCCTCGTCGGACGGATCGAACCCCTGATACGTTGTATTGTAGTCATCCTCCATCAGGATCACCGAGTTCTCACGTTTGCAGACATCAAGATTTCCAGCCACAAGATCCCTGTTGGGATTGGATGATGCTCCCAGAACATGTACTGAATGCCCCGAGGCCTTAGTGTTTGAAGCTGCATTTATATGCACCGAAATAAAAAGGTCGGCGTGCTTCTTGTTTGCGAAATTGGCACGATCGGCAAGAGGAACGAACACGTCAGTACTTCGGGTATAGAGGACCTGTACCGCCTCTCCATATTCAGCTTTGATCTTTTCGCCTATCAGCTTGGATATGGTCAGGACAAGATTCTTCTCGTATGTCTTCTTGTCTTTGCTGACAGCTCCGGCATCCTTGCCTCCGTGTCCGGGATCGATCACTACGGTGCGGAGCGAGTAATCCTGTGCAAAAGCCACACTATTTACAGATGCGCAGCATGCAAGCGCACAAATAACGCATATATACAGGACTATATTAATGCAATATTTTTTCATATATGGCTTGGCATTTGCTATTCAGTGAAAATAATCGTAAATTTGTAGGTTGCAAAGTTAGTATTTTTTTTGCACAATTTGCTTTTTAATGGCTTCATTGAAGAAAATAATATATACAGTCATCCTTATAATCCTGTTCTGCCCGCAGTTACATGCGCAGCGGCAGCAGCGTGCGAGGCCTGGGCGCGACAAGACTCCTGCATTAGTTGTGCCAATCTATAAGGATACCACTTCGAAAACAGCCACAGATTCCACAGCAGTCAAGATAAATCTCGATTCCCTGCACCGGGCAGATTCCATTCACCGTGCGGATTCAGTGCGCCTGATGGAACAGTCTTCAATAGAATGTCCAGCCTTCTCGAAAGCGAAGGACAGCCTCATAGAGGTATTCGAGAACGGCCATCGCATTCTCAAGTATTATGGCGAGGTGACTGTCGAATACGGCACCATGAAGCTTACGGCCGATTACATGAGATATGATATAGACGAGCAGACCGTATATGCACATGGTACGGAGGATCCCGTGACAGGCGAAGTAAAAGGCAATCCTGTAATGGTGGACGCATCCCAGGGAAACAAGCAGTATGAGATGAAGGAGCTCACATACAACTTCAAATCCCGCAAGGCATTCATCAAGAACATGGTCACAAATGAGGCCGACGGCATCATTCGCGGCAAGAACATCAAGATGCAGCCGGATCAGAGCATCAATATCACCAACGGTAAATACACGGTCTGTGACTGCGACGAGCCGCATTACTACCTGCACATGACCGCTGCCAAAGTAATGACCAAGCCTACCCAGAATACGGTATTCGGCCCGGCATGGCCGGTGGTCGAAGGTGTGCCGCTCTTCCCTATAGTGCTGCCTTTCGGATTCGTACCCAAGATGCCGAAATCAAGGTCCACCGGTATTCTGATGCCTACTTTCGGAGAGGAGCAGGCTCGAGGATTCTTCATACGGGATGGCGGTATATATCTGCCTATCGGAGATTATGCCGATGTATCCCTCACCGGTAATTATTACACTCTCGGTTCCTGGGGTCTGAATTTCAATTCACGTTACAAGTGGAACTACCATTTCACAGGCAATGTATCCCTCACCTATTCATACGACCAGGTAGGCATCAAGGGTGAGCCTGACTTCAATGCATCCACCAACTTCAGGGTCGGATGGACTCACAGTCAGGATTCGAAGGCACGCCCCGGAACATCGTTCAGCGCTTCCGTAAACTTCAGCAGCCCTGGCAACAGCCGTTACAACTCGCATACCGTAACCGAGGCGCTCAACAACCAGACCTCATCATCAATCTCGTATTCGCGCAACTGGAACGGCAAGTTTAACCTGAGTGTAAATGCCCTGCACAGCCAGAACTCGAGAGATTCATCATACGCAATCACGCTGCCTAACCTCACATTCAGCGTCAGCAAGTTCTATCCTTTCAAGCGGAAGAACCGTGTGGGCAAGGAACGTTTCTACGAGAAATTTTCGCTTTCATATAATACCACATTTGCCAATAAGGTCAATTTCAAGGCAAGGGAAATCAAAGAGCCTAACTTCCTGCAGAAATTCCAGAATGGCATGAGCCACTCATTCAGCATAGGACTTCCGAACTTCACCCTGTTCAAATACATCAACATAAATCCAAGCGTCAGCTATGGCATGAACTGGTTCTTCGACAGCAAGGAGAAATACTACAATGAAGAGACCGGAAAAGTGGAAGACATCAAAGGTGGTCTGTTCAGCACATTCGGTGCAACACATAACTATTCCGGATCAGTCTCTGCCGATACGCAGATCTATGGTACTTTCAACTTTGGCAAGCATAGAAGGGTCCAGGCGATACGACACATCATCAAGCCTTCGCTCAGCATATCGTACAGCCCAGACAAGGGAAAATACTTCAATGGATGGCGCACGCTGAACTATACGGATAATATGGGTAATGCCAAGACCCTCGACTATAACATATACGAAGGCCAGATGAACGGCGTTCCGGGCAAAGGCTCCAATGCTTCGATGCGCATCAACATCGGTAACAACCTGGAGGCCAAGGTGCGCGATCTGCGAGATACCACAGGTACCGGTTCGAAGAAAGTCAAACTGCTCGACCAGTTCAATATCAGCACCGGATACAACTTCCTGAAGGACAGTCTGAAGATGGAGAATGTAGGCATCACGATGTCGACAAATGTCTTCGGCAAGGTGGGTATCAACGGCAACCTGAACTTCAACCCATATGCAATTGATGAGAGAGGCCGCACAATCAATAAATATGAGGTAATGGCTCATACGGGCCATCTGTTGCGTCTTACCAACGCATCCCTCTCAATGTCCTACTCATTAAACGGCAAAGGTACTATCAAAGGTAACGACGGCTCCAAGGATGCCCAGAACAGCAGTGGAAGTTCATCTTCCCTGCCGCAGTACAACCGCATATTCTATCATCCTCTAACGGGTGAGTACATACCAGGCGGATGGGTTTACTATATGAATCCGAATTCACCATGGTCTCTCAACATGAGTCTCAGCTTCAATTACGCAAAGAACTACTCGTATGATTCGAAAGCACAGGAACTGAAAGTCAAGCACAATATCACATCCACACTAAGTCTGAGCGGCAATATCAAGCTCACTCCTGCTCTGAGTATCAACGCGTCATCGGGTGTGGATCTCAAGGAAATGAAGCTGACGACCACACAGCTGAGTGCATCATATGACCTGCACTGTTTCAACATCCAGTTCTCATGGGTACCAACAGGTAAATGGAAGAGCTGGAACTTCTGCATTGCTGCCAATGCATCTGCTCTGGCCGATCTGTTGAAGTATAGAAAGAGCAGCAGTTTCTGGGACAACTAGCGGATTTAACCGTAAAATTTTATTGTATACATAATTATTTATTATATTTGTAAAGTATTCCGGTCGGGATACATCAAGAAACGTGGAGTTCATTCCACATTAAAAAATCAAGAATGCATAATATAATTGAATTAAGGGCGATGGACCTTGATGCGCTTAAAGCATTGGCATCCGAGCTCAAGATCAAAGGCCTCAAGCGTGAGAAAGACGAGGCAAAACTGAAAGATAACTATTGCTATGCCATCTTGGATGCTGAGGCTACCCTTGAATCACAGAAGGCACCGGAGCCAAAGGCCAAGCCTAAACGTGAGCGTATCAAGAAAGCTGCTCCCGAGACAGTCGTCGCAGAAGCTGCAGATAAGGCTAATACGCCTGCAGCACCTGCACAGGCAGAGCCTAAAGCAGTAAAAGAGGCTTCAAAAGAGGAACAAAAGCCGGCGAACGAGGAAAAGCAGCCTAAGAAAGGCCAGAAAGCTAAAAAGGAAAACAGCAAGCAGCCACAGGAGCAGAATAAGAAAGAGAAAGCTCCGAAGCCGGAGAAGGCCCCTGTAAAAGAACAGGAGCAGAAGCAGGAGCAGAAACCTGCAGAGGCAGAAAAACCTCAGGAAGTTCAGAAACAGGAAAACAAGAAGCAGGAGCATAAGAATCAGCCTCAGCAGCAGAAGGCGCCACGCATCGAATATGAGGGCACTGTAGAGGCTACGGGTGTTCTGGAAATCATGCCGGATGGATATGGATTCCTGCGTTCTTCCGACTATAACTATCTGAACTCCCCTGACGACATCTATGTATCCATTCAGCAGATCAAGCAGAATGCCCTGAAGACTGGTGATACAGTGACAGGAGAGATCCGTCCACCACGTGAAGGAGACAAATACTTCCCTCTCATCAAAATCAAATACATCAACGGCTGCACTCCTGAGTTCGTACGTGACCGCGTGCCGTTCGACTTCCTGACACCTCTCTTCCCAGAGGAGAAGTTCGAGCTTCTCGGCCATGGTCACAATAATCTCAGCTGCCGCGTGGTAGACATGTTCACCCCTATAGGCAAAGGTCAGCGCGGCCTTATCGTAGCCCAGCCCAAGACTGGTAAGACCATGCTCCTCAAGGATATTGCCAATGCGATTGCAGACAATCATCCTGAGGTCTACATGATTGTTCTTCTTATCGACGAGCGTCCGGAGGAGGTTACAGACATGAGCCGCAGCGTTAAGGCTGAAGTTGTGGCGTCAACCTTCGACGAGCCTGCCGAGCATCATGTAAAAGTGGCAAACATGGTACTGGAGAAAGCTAAGCGCATGGTTGAATGTGGTCACGATGTCGTGATACTTCTCGACTCGATCACCCGCCTAGCCCGTGCATACAACACTGTGCAGCCTGCATCCGGCAAGGTCCTTTCGGGCGGTGTGGATGCAAATGCCCTTCAGAAGCCGAAACGCTTTTTCGGTGCAGCCCGCAATATAGAGAATGGCGGCTCGCTCACTATTCTTGCGACAGCCCTCACAGAGACAGGTTCAAAGATGGACGATGTCATCTTCGAGGAATTCAAGGGTACTGGCAACATGGAGCTCCAGCTCGACCGCAAGCTGGCCAACAAGCGCATCTTCCCTGCTGTGGATGTCACACTCTCATCTACACGTCGTGACGATCTTCTCTATCCTAAGGATGTAGTCAACAGAATGTGGATCCTGCGCAGCTATCTGGCGGACATGACCAGCATGGAAGCTATGGAGTTCATGAAAGACCGTCTCGAAAAGACTGCCACAAATGCAGAATTCCTGCGCGACATGAACGGAACAGCGCTTAAATAAAACATCATACAAATGAAAATAGCGGTGTACTCGGGTAGTTTCAACCCAATGCACATAGGTCATATCGCCGTGATCGAGTATCTTCTCGGTCATGGCGGTTTTGATATGGTGTATATGATAGTCTCGCCGCACAACCCATTCAAGAACAGCGGTCTCAAAGACAATGCTCGCGAGCGATACGCAGCTGCCTGCGAGGCCATAGAACGCAGAGGGCTGTCTGCACGCGTACTTGTGGACGACATTGAATTCGGCATGCCTACGCCGTCCTATACCGTAGATACCCTTGATGCATTGAAAAAGCGTGAACCCGAGAACAGATTCACGCTTGTCATTGGAGGTGACAATATCTCCGAACTTCTACGCTGGAAGGAAGGCGAACGCCTTCTTACCGAATACGGCGTCGTGGTATACCCACGTGAGGGCTTCAACATTTCATCCGAGGCTCGCAAACTGAAGCTCCAGCATCGTAATGCCGAGCGTCTCTTCGCTCCCGACGCACCTCACCGGCCATATCATATCAAACTTCTCAAAGACGCTCCACTGGTCACAATATCTTCGACCACCATCCGTCAGATGCTATCTGATGGCAATGACGTTTCCAAGTTGCTGGCATAAAGTCAATGCCACACTATTCACCCACGAGTTCGCGGGCTTTGGCGAGGGCTGGGATGATGTGGTCGCAGATATGGTCCTCGCCTATCATCTGATCCACACCGAAGGTCTTGAGTTCCTTGAGGACAGCCGGCTGCACGCCTGAAAGGACTACCTGCTGACCGCGTTTGGAGATACGGTCGATAAGGTTGGTGAGGTTGTGAACGCCTGTAGTATCCATGAATGGAACCTTGCGCATGCGGAGGATGCGGACCTTGACAGTGTCTTCGTTATTCTTGTTGAGCTCCTCCATCTTGGCCGCCATACCGAAGAAGAATGGACCATTGATCTCATATACCTCTACACCTGCAGGAATATCGAGCATCTCGATATCATCGATAGATGCGATATCATCATCCTCTGCAGCTGCAATACTGCCTTCGAGCACCTTGATCTCGCTGGTCTCCATAACGCGGCGTACGAAGAGCACGATAGCCATCACGACACCGACCTCGATAGCAACGGTAAGGTCTACGAGCACAGTGAGGAAGAATGTGATAAGAAGCACGGCGATGGAACTTCTGTCGCCCTTGAGCAGATATTTGAATGTACGCCACTCACTCATGTTGTATGCCACCATCACAAGGATGGCTGCAAGGCATGAAAGCGGGATATACACGGCATAAGGCATAAGGAAGAGATAGATAAGGAGCAGGACGATGGCATGGATGATACCTGCCACAGAAGTGCGGCCGCCATTGTTGATATTCGCCATTGTACGTGCGATAGCGCCTGTTGCGGGGATTCCTCCGAACATAGGAGTGATGATATTGGCTATACCCTCGCCTATCAGCTCTGTATTCGAATCATGCTGCTTACCGGTGACGCCATCAGCCACCATCGCAGCGAGAAGGCTCTCTATGGCACAGAGGATGGCAATGGTGAATGCAGGGCTTACAAGACCTTTGATTGTCTCGAAATCGAATTCCGGAGCAACAGGCTTGGGCATCGGAAGGCCGTTCGCAAGCTCAGGGAACTTGGTGCCTATGGTATTGAGCTCGCATACTCCTGTGAGGCTGAGAACTACAGAAACGGCTGTACCGGCAATAAGGGCGATAAGTGAGCCGGGAATCTTCTTGATAAATCTGCCCCATACGATGATAAGTATGAGACAGCCCACGCTCATCAGGGTTTCGGCAAGATTGATGTTCATGATATTGCTGAAATACCAGCCCCATTCCGGAATGAATCCGGCAGGAACATTACCGGAGAATCCGAAGAAATCCTTCATCTGTGTGCTGAAGATGGTGACGGCGATACCCGATGTGAAGCCTACAATGATAGGATATGGGATGAATTTGAATACCACACCCATCTTGCAGAGACCCATGGCGATAAGAATCACACCTGCCATCATTGTGGCGATGAGAAGGCCCTGGAAGCCGTATTGGGCTATGACTCCGGCAACAATGACGATGAATGCACCTGTAGGGCCGCCGATAAGGAAGCGTGTACCTCCGAGGAATGAGATAAGGAAGCCGGCCACTATGGCTGTGATCAGACCCTGCTGGGGCGACACTCCGGATGCTATACCGAAGGCAATTGCCAGTGGCAGCGCGATGATACCTACAATGATACCTGCGATAAGGTCTGACATGAATCTGGTCTTGTCATATCTTCCCTTCTTGAAAAGATGGAAAAATTTCGGATTATATACCGATTTGAGATAACTGCTTACTTTATTCATAGGTTGTTGAAATTTCTTGTCATACCAGTTTTATGCCCTGAGCCTCGCATTCGCTGCGAACGCTGTCCGGCCATATGCTGCACTGGATCTCACCGATGTGGGCTTTGCGGAGAAGGAACATGCAGAGACGGCTCTGTCCTATACCGCCGCCTATAGTCTGAGGAAGCTCTCCATCAAGCAGCATCTTGTGATACATAAGCTCGCGCTTGTAGTCCATATTGTAGGCTGAAAGCTGCTGAGAGAGTGATTCGGGACTCACGCGTATACCCATTGACGACAGCTCGAACGCCTGGCCGAGCACAGAATTCCATACTACAATATCACCGTTCAGACCCTGGAAACCGTCTTCATTGACAGTACACCAGTCATCATAATCTGCAGCGCGGCAGTCGTGAATAGTGCCGTCACCCAGGGTGCATCCTATGCCGATAATGAACACAGCGCCATATTTCCTGGCGATGCGGTTCTCACGCTCTTTAGGAGTAAGATCCGGATACATGCGGCGGAGCTCTTCGCTGTGGATAAACCTGATATTCTCAGGAAGAATGGGCTTGATCTGCGGAAACTCCACATAGATGAGATTCTCTGTGACCTTGATCGCCTCATAGATGCGGCGTACGATGGATTTGAGATGAGAAAGCTTGCGCTGCTGAGGAAGTATGACCTGTTCCCAGTCCCACTGGTCCACGTATATGGAGTGCAGATTGTCCAGCTTCTCATCCGGACGAAGCGCATTCATATCCGTATAAATGCCTCGGCCTGCAGGTACGCCCATCTGGCCGAGTTTGAACCGTTTCCATTTGGCCAGAGAGTGAACGACCTCCGCAGGAGCATCATTCATGTCCTTTATCGGGAAGGTCACAGGACGTTCTACACCGCTGAGATCATCGTTTAGACCTGTCCCCTTCATCACTATCATCGGAGCCGTTACGCGTAGGAGCGAAAGCTGGGCAGAAAGATTGGTCTGGAACATGTCCTTGACCATTTTGATGGCTTTCTCGGTATTTTCCTGAGAGCCTAGAACATTGCGATATCTTTTCATGGCTTAGAGATTTTGTATAAAATGATTTGCCACTTTCTCCACAAGGTGCACGCGGTCGTGACCGACCATGTTATGCTCGCCTTTCGGGTATGTAAAATATTGAATCTGTATATTGTTATCGATACATTCCTGTATGAAGCTCAGCGCATTCAAAGGCACCACGGTAGGATCAATCGCACCCTGGATGACAAGAGTATTGGCCTTCAGGTTTTTAGCGCTGTTCAGGAGCGAAGTACGTGCAAAGCCCTCGGGATTCCTGGCTGCAGTGCCCATATACCTCTCGCCATACATCACCTCGTACCACTTCCAGTCGATCACAGGTCCACCGGCTGCACATACCTTGAATGTATCCGGATAGTTGGTTGCAAGACTGAGGCTCATGAATCCGCCGTAGCTCCAGCCATATACACCGATGCGGTCTGCATCTACCCATGGAATTTCCCTGAGCATGGACACCGCAGCCATCTGGTCTGCCATCTCGTTCTGGCCACACTGGCGATAGATGGAGTGTTCATATGCCGCTCCATGACGTTGTGTGCCCCTTCCGTCCATTACAAACACCACGAAACCGCGTTGAGCCATATACATCTCCCATCGTCTGTAGCTGGCCAGGAAAGTATTGCGCACAAGCTGGCTGTGCGGGCCGCCATACACATATACTATGAGAGGATATTTCTTCGAAGGATCGAAGCCGAGAGGTTTGATAAGCCTGTAGTAGTTATTATCAATGCCATTGGCCGATGTTATCCTGCCGAGGGTGATCTCTGTGAATGAGAAGTCCAGCGTAGGATCCTCCGATTCGCGGAGCACCTTTACCACCTTGTTGTCTTTGGTGCGTTTCATGACGCTGCGGGGGGCCATATCCACGCGTTCGTAGACGTCGACATACAGACTGCAGTCTTCTGACATGGAGATGCTGTGCCATCCCTCTTCCGGGGTCATCCGCTCTATCTTGCGGTTCTTGAGGGACACCCGCCACAGATAGATGTTCACGGGATGCTCGTCAGGAGCTGTGAAATACACATACTTTCCATCATTTGCAAGATATTCGACATCCCTGGCGACGTTCGTAAGCCTTTCCACCTTGTCCGAGCACATATCCACAAGATACAGATTCCAGAACCCGTCACGGTTGTCTGTAGCATAGACAGCCATGCTGTCATTACCCTTGATCCACTGCAGCGGATGCTGCGGCTCCACCCAAGTGTCGCTGTGCTCCGTAAGAATGGTGCGGATCTTCGAGCCGTCAGCGGCGCTGTACGCGTTCAGATGCATATTCTGCTGGGCTCGGTCGAGTACCTGAACATAAATGGTGGTGCAGTCAGGGCCCCACGTGATATTCGTGAGATAGCGGTCATCTTCGAAATCACCATCCACATTCATATAAACGATGCTGCCCGTAGCGAAATCATATACGCCAAGGTCTATTCTTTCTGAGTTCAGCGTGCCGTTCATGGGATAGCGTATCGCCTTGAGGCCGCCCTCGGGAGCTGAGACGTCGAGCAGAGGAAAAAGGTGCACGCGTGACTCGTCCTTGCGATAGAATGCCACCTTGGAACGGTCAGGAGCCATAAAGATGCCCCCATCGATGCCGAATTCGTTGCGACTGACGCTCTCACCGTACACGATTCCTGCGCCGCCCTCAGCCACGCAGAGCGTATCACCGGCACTCTTTATGACGAAGAACGACTCGCCGGCAGTATAAGCCTGCGGATATACGGGACCGTTATCGCGAAGCGCCTTTGCGGCCTCGCGTTCGAAATAATAGTATTCTCCCCTGGCAGTCAGACTGCGGTTCATGACAGCATCCTCCGCTGTCATCACCTTGCCGTCAATACTGTTCGCCGGACGGGTGATACTCAGCTCCAGCCCGTCATTACAGTAGGCTGAAGTAACAATAAACAGCGCTGAGAATATTCCCAGCGCCATTTTGATATGTATGATATTTCTATTCATCATATGGGAGAGTTGCTACGGCCTCCTCTTCTTCAGGACGGTTGAGATAGCCCTGGCGAGGCTCCACACGATCTATGGCGTAAACTATGTTCTTCTGCATGCCACGCCATGGGAGCATGCCGTTATACTGACGGTAACGGAGAGACACGACATTGCCGCTGCAGCTCATGAGCTCCTTGGCAAGCGCCTCGTCCTCTACGGAGAACTCGAATTCATTGCTCTGAACTCCGGCGGATGCCCCTTTTGAACGGAAGCCAGCCTGGATGAGTTTACCTTCATATGTCTTCCAGATATATCCCTTGTATACGAGATAATTGAGCTCGCCAGACTTCACGCCGTCAGATGCTACAGGGAAATAAAACTTGAAATATACGAAAACGGCCAGGGCGACAATGACGACCAATGAGCCAAAAGAAATGAATTTTTTCATTACCATATATAATTTACGCGTGCAAAGATACTACAATTCGCCAAAAAGTCCTACTTTTGCATCCGCAACTTTACATGGAAAAGATAATCAAATTCATAAAAGACTGGATGCTGGTGCTGGGTATGCTGCTCGGAGCCTCGCTGTATTTCATTTACAGAGGTCTGGACTTCATGCATCCATACGGAGCTGAACTCGTTGCCGGAGTGAAGTTCATACAGCCGGTGCTCCTGTTCTGCATGCTGTTTCTATCGTTCTGCAAGATATCTCCAAGAGATCTCAAGCCGCACAAATGGCAGGGATGGCTACTGCTTATCCAAGGCAGTCTGTATATAGTACCGACGCTTATCATGATGTGGATGGGAGCATTCGAGGGAGAGGTATCCGGATGGGCCATATCCATAGAGGCATTCATGCTGTGCATGATATGCCCTACCGCTACGGCATGTTCCGTGATGACGGCCAAACTTGGAGGAGACAGGGCCGGAGTGATGACCTACACCATACTCATAAACTTGCTCGTGGCAATAGTTGTACCTCTGATGGTGCCCCTCACCCACCCTATGGATGGCATATCGTTCTGGAATGCTTTCCTGCTCATATTGAGCAAAGTCTTCCCTATGCTCATACTGCCATGCCTTCTCGCATGGCTTGTAAGACTCATTTCGCCAGAGCTTCATGAAAAGATCGCAGGATACTCGGATCTTGCTTTCACCATCTGGGCAATTTCACTGACACTTGCAATACTTATGAGTGTGAGAGCCATAGTTCACAGCGAATGCGGCATATGGGTACTCGGAGGCATTGCATTGGCCTCACTCATCAGCTGCGCACTGCAGTTCGGCCTCGGCAAGCTCATAGGTGAACGATACGGAGACAGAATCACTGCCGGTCAGGCAATGGGACAGAAAAACACGGTATTTGCAATATGGATGGCCTATACCTTCATGAACCCGCTCACCAGCGTGGCTGGAGGTTTCTACAGCATATGGCACAATGTGTTCAACAGCTGGCAGCTGCACAGGCTGCGTAACGGTAAAAGCTTCTGATTTTAAAAATTAAAGCGTCAAAACGACGACAATAGCTGCAAGCGCAAGAGCGAGAGCCCCCAGGCAAATGCTCATGTGCTTGTATTTTTTATAGCGTCTCTTATAATATTTAGCCCTGTCTATTGCTACATGACCGTCTGTCATATATTCGTTCTGCAGCAGGTTGATATAGTCGTGAAGCTCTTTCTCCCTTTTATGGAACTCTTTGATATCCAGAGGTATATCCATATAAAGGCATTCTGTCGGCTGGTTGAACATGTATTTCATATCAGGCTTGTCGATATCGTAGTTCTTGTTCAGGAACATGAACGAATTGCCATGATGATGGTGCTGTATGTAGATGGAATGCAGCAACTGCTCGCTTACTGGCAGTATCTTCATATGGCGGAACTCCGTGTTGACGAGGAAGGAAAAAGGTATCTGGTCGATACGCTCTATAACACCGTCTGAGCCCATTTCATACAGAAGTTCGAGACTTCTGCGATTCAGCTCCCTATTGACCTCATTGTTACGCTGTATGCAGAACCCGAACTGAAACATACCTTTGTAAGCGAAATCATAACCCTTCTCCTTCATGATACGCATGCATTTATCTGCCTGCTGCTGCGGATAGTGACGGTTTTTCACCCACACATCATACTCATCCTTGAAGTGGCAACGCTCGGGATGCGGCATCAGGCATATGTCATAACCGCCTTCATTGAAAATATCAATAAGCGGGCTCAGGCTGCGTTTCACCGTCATGCTGCCATCCACACGGACACATATGTCGGTATGGCAGTATTTGTACCAGTTGAAACGTATCTGATAGCATTTGTCGAACAGAGACAGCCCTTCCAGGTCTGTGTCATAGACGACATTCCAGGTCCGGGAGGTGAGGTGTCTGTCGTCTGTCACGAGAACATATTCAGCCTCGGGGTCCTTCTCTTCTATCTCGTGAACGACCTCGTAATTGTTAATGATGTAAGTAAGTACGGTATATTTCATTTTCTATTAATTTGCTACAGATTCATAATCCACTCTGACTGTGGGAGTAATTGCTCTTGGAACTCTTTTACGAGCAATATATGAAGGATTGACAGGACTTCTGGATGCGTCATACCATGCACATGATATCCCGGCGATGTCGAGCAGAAGGTGCGGCAGGTCGTCAGTCATGAAAGGAGTATGCACAGCGGCGGAAATGGCGCCGGCAAGCTCTGGATGAAGCTCTCTGCACCGCGGCGAGGCATATATGAGAAAAGGAATATCCATCTGATGATGTACAGCCTCTGCTCCACCGTCATCGAAATTATAGCTGCGGCCTATATGGTCGCGGAAATCATACACCTCATCGCCATGATCGGAGAAATACAGTACCACGGCATCACGCCCTTCATACATTCTCATTATATCCGCAACTATCGAATCCACATAGAGCGTGGCGTTGTCGTAATGTGCCACAT
>JAZRXU010000129.1:0-11782 GCA_045600345.1 Candidatus Cryptobacteroides sp.
AGCCTGCGATACCGCCGACATTATCGACTGCAAAGTCAGAGCCCACCTTCACCTCGCCATGGTTCTCGCACCACGCCACTACCGTGCCCAGAAGCTGCGAGCCCTCAGTACCGCCTACGATACCGCCCACGCAGATAGGAAGCTCCGCCTTCTGCTCGGCGCCCATTACAACACTCTCCACTTTGCCGTAGTTGGCGCAACGAAGCACGCAATAGTTATTGCTGCCTACTATGCCGCCGATAAGGACAGGATTGGATGTGTATGAACACTTGTGGCTGATGGTACCATAATTGACGCAACCGTCTATGATACCGCTGTTCTTGCAGGCAATGAATCCCAGCATGAAAGTCTCGGCCTTCGACGTGGCCTTGATCACACAACTCTTGTCTATAATGATATTGCGCACCTTGGCACCTTCCAGCACATAGTCAAAAAGGGCGCTGGTGCTTTTCCATCCGATGATCCTATGGCCCTGGCCGTCGAACTTGCCGGCAAAGTTCCTGATCTGCGGAACGTTCTTCTCCTTGCTCAGATCAATGTCGGCGGTAAGCACTACCGTGGTGTCTGCAGTACAATAAGCAGAAATATCACCGCCTGCATTGTATGCCTTGGCAAAAGCCACAAAATCCTTTCCGCTGCCTATGCCCTGCGCAAACAGAGACAGGGTAAAAAGCATGAAAGATAAAATTGAAACCGTACGTTTCATTACCAGTTGAATTTAGATGTATACGTATTGCCGAAACGGTCTTCCACAGATACGGAGCCTGAAGTGACGCCATCGCCCACATAAGCGCGGAACACTGAGAAACACTGTCCCGGATTGGAAGAGTACTCTACATTGTTCTTAAGCGTGGAGTTGTTCGCCTTGTACCATGTGGCAATCTCTTTCTGGGACATATCATAGAGGTAGTCCTTATACGTAGGGGTTACGCGTTGCATCGTGGTAGGAGTGCCATTGACTGTCAGCTTCGGAGTCTTCCACAACTCATCCCAAAGGAATATGTTCACATATACATAACCGTCATTGGCGGCATATGTGCCAGGTTTGTATATATGCATCTGATATTCGTCCGTAAGCTGTTTGCCATCATTTCTCATGACAGCAGCTCCGCTACTGTTGTAGTCCCACTCACGATATACGTAATCAGGCTGCTTGCCTCCCGAGCCGTTTCCGACAAACTTGCCGCTCTGATAATAGATAGGCTTGAACGACCATGTCACATCTCCATTGTCCACATTCATCACTACATATCCGCGAGGGGTTCCGTTGCTGCCAAGATACTCATTGGTCCATAGCATACCGGTGGTTCTTGTCACAGAATGAGACTCTATGTTCGGACTGGTCTTGTCTACATAGTTATAAGAGGTATGGACATGGCCTGCCCACACATGAACCTTCTCATATCGCTGGAACAGAGCCTTATAGTCGCCATAATGCCTGCTTTTTGTACGATCGCTGTTGTTATGGCGTATCATAGGGCTGTGCGCACATACCATCAGAGTGGTTGTCGCAGGAACGAAGCTAAGGTCATTCTGCAACCACTGATATATATCATCTGTAAGGCCGTCGTTAACGGACTTGTACTGTCCGCTGTCTGAATCCAGCGTAAGTATCATATTATCCAGCACGACGTAATGTATGCCGCCGAGATCGAATGAATAGTTGCACGGACCGAATACCTTCTCGAAATCATCCTCGCAGTCTTCGCTGCTGTAGGTATGGTCGTGGTTGCCTATCACATTATATGTAGCATAGCCCAGAGTGGAAAGGCCTGTCTTGTAATTGGCATAGAGAGAGGCATTCTCATGACACACATCGCCCAGGCATATTCCGTATACCGTGCGGCCGGACAGCTTACTGTTTTTATATTCCTTGATATCCTTGTACATATCCTCGCAGCAGTCGAGCGAATGATAAGCGAAGTTATCATAGCCGGCAGTACTTGCACGAGGCTGCGGATCGGCAGTGATAATAACAGAATATACGTTTGGATTACTGATCTTATAAAGAGTAAAGTCTACATCCTTGTATTTACCGTCAGTCTTGGTCAGAGAAGAAAGTCTCTTGTAGAACTCCGGAAGTCCTGAACTGAAAGGCGCAGAATAGCCGGAAGGGGTCGATACATATACGAACTTTGTCTTTGAAAGATCTGCAGGAAGCTCGTAATAACCATTGGCATCTGTCTTGACACAATTAAGGCCATCCGAAACGACAACTCCGGCAATAGCCTTGCCATCGCTGCCCTTGACCTTACCTGACACTGTTACATCCCCTACAGGTTTCGGGTCCGGACCAGGCTGGGGATTATCCGGATTATTCTTGCCACAGGCTACAAGGCCCATGGCAAGAACAAGCATAAATAAGATTCTTTTCATTAAATACCGTCCCAATATGTTACTGAATTCACCTTGGCATTACCGTCACCGCTGGCGAGAGTGGCAACGTTCATATCCGACACCTTCTGACCGGTAATGCTGCCTCCGAACTTGCAGTTGGATATGGTAGTATCTTCGGTAGAGACACCTATCATGCCGCCTGCACCTTCTTCCGCTTTGGTTCCGGACTTGGTGATTGTACCATAGTACTCACAATTGCTGATAACAGCCGTGCCTGTAGCAATGCCTACCATGCCGCCTGTCTGGGCGAACTCGGAACCGGGAGAACCGGCATAGATATTGACTCTCGCGGAGCAATTGTCTACAGTACCCTCTTCGAGCACGCCAACCGCACCACCCACATATGCATGGTTGTTGGTATTGGCACCACCGGGACCTTTGCTTCCGTCCATATTGCCGGTACACTTGCATTTGGTAAGTTCCGCCTTTGCAGCGAAGCCTACAATACCGCCGCAGATACCACGATAGCCCCACTGACCTGCAGTCACCGTACAATCAGTAAGCTTGGCTGTCTTGTTGGCCTCGCGGCTGGCTGCTGTCATATAGTCGTAAGCGCCAAGAATACCACCGCTGACGTTACATGTATATGCAGTCCAGACATTATTGTTGTATGGGAAGTTCAGCAATACACCCGAGTTGCTGCACTTCTCGATAACACACTCGCCATCACCTGCCATAGCGATGACGCCGCCGAGGATGAGGGAGTATGAATTAGATTTGTCAGTAATCTGCTCAAGGCCGACAGCGGCCTGATTGTCACAGTTCTTAAGGGTTACATTGCCACTCATGCAGCCTACGCAACCGCCCAGATTTGTATACTTTATATTGACTGCAACAGCTTTGTCGCAAGGATTGGTGATGGCACCCTTGTTTACAAGACCGCTTGCACTGAGAGAGCCCTCACTACCCATTCCGTTGCCACCAACGATACCGCCGACATTTACAGTCTGAGCCTTGACGGCTGTAGTACAGTTGAGCTCGATGGCAGTAGTGGACTCATAGCCATTGATAGTCAGAGCAGCCTCCGGCTCCAGTTTACCTATATATCCGCCGACATAAGCGTGAATTCCGGCAACCGTGAATCCTGAAAGTCTGATAGAACCCATGGAAGCACTTTTGTCTGAGCCATAGTCCATGGTGCGCGTGCCATCCACAGAACCATAAAGACCGCCGATATTCGCAGAGCTTGAATTGCCAGTAACGTCTATGCTTCCAAGGAATGAGTTGTTCGATGCCTTGACACCTTCCGCAAGCACTGATGTAACAGCACCCACATTGAGAGCAGCTGCAGTCGCGCTCACTTCCATCTTGCATGCAGATGTACAGCTGGATACCTCGCCTTCTGTCTTGCCGACTATACCGCCGACATAGGCAAGTGAGCTGGCATTCATGGCAACACTGAAACTCATACCACCCTCGGCATCACATCTCGTGATCTTGCTGCTCTGATCTGCAGTACCTACCATACCGCCCAGAATCACGCTGCAAACTGATGAATTGCTGCCGGCGAGGGCCACATCAGAAGCCACCTTGCATCCGGTAACAGTAGTATTCCTGATATCCCTGGCAAGAGGTGCAAATGCAGTGTCGGAAGTGATTGCGCTGTTTGCATAGAAAGAACAGCTCCCATCGATTACCAGGTTAGAGATTGTTGCGCCCTGACAATAGCCGAATACGGGGTTAGGCGAAATCTTGATATTGGTAATCTTGAATCCACCGCCATTGAATGGAACACTGAATGGATGAGATTCTGTGCCTATAGATACCCATGGAGTCTTGATATCAGACATGTCGATATCCTGAAGTACCGTAACAACGCCGTCGCGCATCCATCCGCTGATGTCACCGCCAGCATTGGCAACCTGGACAAATTTCATCATACCTTCAGCGGTCATCAGGCCGAAGGCATCTATATATTCCTGATTGATGACAGGGAACTCGACCTCGGTAGATGAGGCATTGTTCAAGATGAAGCTTACCGGCACCTCACGATTCTGCTGACAGTCGCTGAGGTTGCCTGCGACTGACACTTTGATGATCTCTGTATCAGGCTCTGCACCCTCTTCCACAACATATGAAGCGAATTTGGGAAGCTCCACAGATGCGACGGTCCTGACCGGTACTATAACACTGAAACCGGCATCCTCAGTAGACGGAAGAAGAATATTGCCCTCTCCATCGACGGGAACATCAGTACCGAACTGGGAAATATAGATCTCGCCTTTTGAATATGTTCCACTCGCATCTACGAGTTCCAGCTTACCCAAGCGAGACACAGAGTCGTTAGAGCTGGCTGTGATTCTGATCTTGGATGTAGTCAGCTCTTCCCCTACGGTCTGATCAATGATTTCCGCACTGAGCCATGAACTGCCCTGGAAAGACCAGTCAAGGTCCGAAGGAGTATTGACCACCGTCTCGAACACGCCACCCTTTACAGATGACATGAAGAAAGGCTGGCCAAGCAGGAATACACTACCTGTCTGATCCACAGTGATGGAAAACCCTGTGAAGTCTCCGGCCACGAAAGTAAGCGTAGCCTTGTTACGAGGGTCAAATGACTCGTTCTCTGCAATCTCGATATTGATATCGCTTGTGCCTATGCCATCATTCTTGACCACACACCATGACCTGTTGGACTTGAGAGCCCATTTGAGAGTAGGGCTGTTGACTTCGACATGCAGCACCACGCTGTGAGGCTTGCTGTTGAAGGCAAGACTCTTGACCTGCTGGTCTTCAAAGCTGTATTTGACATCAAGAGACGTTACAGGCCTGTCTTTGATGATATCCTCGTTGAAGATCTTTTCCTTCTCGCACGCAACTGCTGCAAATGCGAGAATCACGAATGTATATAGATACTTTTTCATACGCGTTATCTTTTAAAGTCTTCCCTTCTCTCTGTTCGATACACTCTCCACTGTGTCTGCCCACCAGACTTCAGTGAGCATGTTGTCAACACCGCCAAGCCATGAGTCCAGAGCTTCCTTATATGTAACAGGGTTACGGTAAGCCTCATCTGCAGGGTAACGCAGACGTGTAGGAAGTACATTCTTGTTATCAGCTGCAGGACCATTGGTCTTAAGCATAGGGTAACCTGTACGACGATAATCCGCCCAGGCCTCGATACCTACAAAGTAGAGAGACATCCATTTATGGGTGAGAATGAACTCGAGAGCATTGGATGGCTTGAGAGTAGAACCGCTGTACTGAGCCTGTGAACATACATAATCCACATACTGTGTAATCTGAGGAGATGTGCTCTCGAGGTCCTTGTTCCACTCCATACAGCTTGCCGTGATAGCATCCTTGAGCAGTTGTACATACGCAGAGAATGCGCTGATTGTAGGAGCATAACCTCGAACACCTGCCTCTGCAAAGAGGAAGAGCTGCTCTGAGTAGTTCATCAGAGCGTAATGATCTGCATTCTTGATGTCATAGACTTTCTTGGTAATGGCAGATTCAGAAGATCCGTTAGGCATACGGCCTATCAGGGAGTTGCCGGCGCTGGATACCACAAGGCGGAAGAAAGCCTGGGAATCCAGATTGAGCATCTGGGTAGGAGCGCCGCATACTTTTCTGAAGTATGCATCAAAACGAGGGTCCTCGATATGGGATCCCGAAGCGATACTTGCCATAGGGTCAAACTTGCCGGTAGTGCTGTCGTATGCGCCCGATGCAACATATGAGTAGTATGTCACGCTGACACTTGGGTCGTTCGGATCTGTCTTTGTGGACTTCTTGGTAGCTATCATCTGACGTACAAGGGTCTCGCAAGCGCCGCCGCCTGAGTTCCATATACCACTGGTGGTAGAATAGAAAGGAGTCTGGAGATACACGTTATACTGATCGAAGCCTACCCATGCGCAGTCATTCTTGGAACGCATCATAGGGTATGCACCTGAGCCGCTCTGATAGCAGCTGTACATCTCCGCAATCTTGTTGCGTACATCTATCATGCCCCAATCGTCATTCTTAAGGTCGAAAACACCGTCATAGTCCTGAATGACCTTATTGGATATACGCATGAGGGTACGCAGATAGAGAGCATTGCCGAAGCGCTGCCATTTGTCTATATCACCCTTGTACATATAGTCTGACAGTGCACTGAACGAAGCGGCATTCTCTGATGAGAAGTCGAGATTGGCCTGTTCGAGGAGCACTATGATATCACGATAGATATCCTCGACACTATCATACTTGAGATTGGTGATCTGCTCTGTGAAATGGGCCGCCTCAGTATAAGGAACATTGCCATACGTATCAGCAATGATACCGATAATCATGGCTCTGAGCACAGCTGCCACGCCTCTTTTGGCAGGATTCGAATCCGAGAGAGACATCTCATACATGGATACTGCGTTGCCATACTGAGTGTACAGCAATGTCCAGATGTCATCATCATTGGCCTCTGCGATATTGTAGTTGGCCACCACGCGTGAGGTTACCTCCGTGTTGGTGCTGACAGCATACTGCATCAGCTGAGCTGTGATGTTTCTGAATACGCTGCACAGGCAATACTCCGTATTGTAGAGTATAGGCTGCACGTACAGATCCGCACTCTCATATTTCTGGAGGTCTTCCTTATAGAGTGCATATGGGTTTTTGTTCATGTCATCAAACTTCGTACATGCGAAAGCCATGGTGAGCACCGAACCCAATGTAATATATTTAAGTATATTTTTCATCTTTCTTTCCTCCCCTTTTAGAATACGATATTAAGGGATGCACCGAACTGAGCGGATGAAGGCATCTGGAGAATCTCAAAGCCCGGAACGACTGCACTGCCTCGCATTGTCACACCTTCCGGATCCCAACCAGGGAACTTGCTCCAGCAGTAAAGGTTGTTGCCATATACAGACACCGTGAGACCGGAGATAACCTTGGTCTTGGCCAGAAGCTGCTTAGGGAACTGATACTCGAGACGCACCTCGCGGAGTTTCAGGAATTCCGTGCTGACGAAGTTGGCTTCCGCATTGGTCTGCTCGAAGTAGCAGTGATAGAAGTTGGCGATATTTGACGCTGGTATCACATCGGTATTGATGACGTAGTTGCCATCCGGAAGCTCACGGACACCATTCGGAACGAGAGTTCCGTCACGGCCTGCAAGAGTTGCAGTACCTTTACCACGATAGTTCATCACCCAGTTGGTGTATGAGAACACATGGCCACCAATCTGGCCATCGAAGCCTACGTACGCAGTGAAGCCTTTGTACTTGAATGTGGTATTGAAACCACCCTTGCATTTTGCAGCGGCATCACCCAGATATCTGAGGCCTTCCTCTGTCTGAGGCATGTTCTGCTTATCCAGAAGGATGGCGCCTGATACGTCTACGGTATTACCCTCAGCATCGATGGCAGTAGCACCTTCCGGAGCTCTCTTGTAACCCTTGCCATACATGGAGGTAAGGCTGCCACCCTCATATGCGATCATATATGCATGAGTAGAATAGTTGGCCACAATCCATGAATCGATGCCATCACCAAGCTTGAGGACCTTGTTCCTGTTCATGGAGAAGTTGGCACCTATCTTCCACTGGATATCCCTTGTCTTGACAGCAGTTACGCCAGCTGAAATCTCGACACCATTATTGCGGATAGAGCCGGCATTGGTGTAGTCGAAGTTGGCACCTGTTGCGTAAGAGATAGGCATCTGAGAAATCAGATTCTTGGTCACCGCATCATAGTATGCAACATCGAATGTCAAACGGTTCTTGAACATGCGGAGTTCCATACCTACCTCCCATGATGACACCATCTCCGGCTTCAAAGCCGAATTGGACATGGCTGTCTGGTTGGTCACCGTGCCAGGGAAGCCTGTCGAACGGAGGAATTCTGCAATACGGTAAGGATTTGTATCATGACCCACCTGTGCCCATGAAGCACGAAGCTTCATCAGATTCACAAGACCGTTGGTCCTGCCGAAATCGAACAGGTCATTCAATGCGACACTGCCGGATACTGAAGGATAGAAGAATGACCTGTTATCCTTAGGAAGGGTGCTGGACCAGTCATTACGGCCTGTGATATCCAGGAAGAGGGCATTCTTGTATGCCAACGACAGGAGACCATATACGGAGTTGGTCTGTCTCATATCCGAATAATTATCCACTTTGATCTCGGATGCCGTATTGGCAAGAGAATAGACGCCAGGGATATTGAGTGTGCTGGCTGTCTGGCCATGCTTTCTGTACTGACGGTAAAGGGTTGAACCGCCCAGGTTGGCCGTGAGTTCGAAATCTGTACCGAACTTGACATTATACTTCAGGAGAAGGTCGGCAGTATACTGGCGGGAATTGATGCTCTGCTCGCGATACCAGCCATTCGGACGGGCCTGGGTGGAAGTTGCCTGACGCTGGGTACGGAAGTCAATATTGTTATCCATACCGAAACGAGCCATGAGTGTAAGACCCTTGGCCAGATCGGCATCGAACTTGAGGTTACCGTAGATACGGTTTCTCGACTGGGTGTTGATACACTCATTGGCAAGGAAATACGCATTGTTCTTACCGCCGGAAAGCGTGGCATCCTGCTTTACCGCGTCCTGATCTGACCAGTAGTTCTTAGGCCATGACATATCAAGGTTAGGAGCATAGCACCACAGACCATACATGATGGCTGTCGAACCATAACCTGACGATGTAGGGATATTACCGTTATTTGTATAACGATAGTTCAACGTAAGCTCCGCCTTCAGCCATTTTGCCATCTGGCTGGTGAAACGGGTAGAAAGGAACTCACTCTGCGTAGGGCTGTTAGGCACGATGCCATGACCCCTGTTGTCAGTGAAGCTTACGCGTATGCTGTTGTTCTTGTTGATACGTCCCGAGAGGGTGATCGCATTATTGTATGTCGCACCTGTCTGGAAATATCTCTGGAACCAGTCGCCATAGCTTACAAACGGCGTCTCATCACGCACGAACTGTCCAAGTGCATCGATATGTCCACCGATACCTGCAGCTTCATTGTAGTACTGATAGTAAAGTGTGCCATCCATTTTAGGACCCCACTGCTCAATGCCTGAAGTATTTGACCACTCCGGTTTCGGATTGAGACCGCTCACGTCATCGCCGTCACTTCTGACATAATAGTAGTAAGGATTTGCGTCATTACCCTGACCATAGACATATTGGAGGTCTGGGGATGAAAGGACTCTGTCGAATGCGAATGTAGACTTGAGAGATACGGTGAGCTTCGCCTCCTGTCTCTCTGCGCTCTTGGTGGTGATGATAATGGCACCGTTGGCGGCCTGCGAGCCATAAAGAGCGGTAGCAGCCGCACCACGGAGCACGGTCACGCTCTCGATATTGCTCGGATCCACGTCGGCAGTACCATCACCATAGTCGATGGCATAAGAATTGCCGTCTCCACCGGCGTCGGAGGTCGTGGATGTATTGTACATAGGCACACCATCCACAACGAAGAGAGCCGTATTGTTTGCAAGGTCGGCAGAAGACTCACCACGTATGGTAACACGCATAGAGCCGTTAGGACCCGAGTTTGAACGGTCGATGCTCAGACCTGCCACCTGGCCGGTGAGACCGTTAAGCCAGTTGGATGTTGTACCTGCATTCTCGAATTTGGCTCCGTCTACCTTTGCTGCAGAGTATCCGATCGATTTCTCATCTCGCTTGATACCGAGCGCAGTGACGACAACGCCGTCGAGAGCCACCTGGTCACTCACCAGGACAACCCTTGCTGTTTCTTTCGAAGTTGAATTGATTGTTACAGTCTTGAAACCGAGACTGCTGAACTGAATCTGGTCCGTATCCTTGGCCTTGATGGCATATTTACCATCCAGGTCCGTAACGGTACCCTGGAGCGAGCCGGCGATAAGGACAGCCACTCCGGGAAGAGGGGCACCGCTCTCATCGACAACTACACCTGAGATCTGTCTTGTATCCTGCCCCCCCCCTGGCTGTTGTAGGAACAGCGAGAGTCAGAACGCTCAAGACCAAAACAAGTAAGTAATTCCGTTTCATATTCTATGAACTTTATTGCAACAAATATAGCATTTTGCAGTTCATATGCAATAGTTTCGCGCACTATGCTTAACTGTGGTATACTACACCTATGTAACATACAGTGAAAAAATAAGGTCGGAAACCGCTTGAGAGTTTCCGACCTGTCAGGTGTAATCAGTTATCTAATATTGAGTTAAAACTCCAGCAACGCCACCACCGGGTAGTGGTCAGAAATATAATCGACACCTTCGTAAGTCTCATTCAAGACCTTGAACATCTTACACTCCGGGAACACAGAATAATAGATATAGTCTATCACCTGGGACGATGTGCCCCAACCGTTGAATGAGGCAGTAGTATCAGATACTTCCGCATACACTCGGGCGCTCTTCATGATCGAATCCAGATCTGTCAGAATCTCGTCATCCGGATGCACATTGAAGTCGCCTGTAAGAATCATAGGCGCACCATCAGGATTCATCTGCGCGATACGGTCCACAACAAGGGCGAGGCCATTTTTCTGAGCCTCCTTGCTCTGGTGGTCCAGATGAGTATTCACATAGAAGAACTCATTACCGGAAGGGATATGCCTCATTCTGGTCCATGTGGCGGTTCTGTAGTGATGTGCGCCCCATCCCATGGAAGGAACTTCAGGAGTCTCGCTGAGCCAGTATGTACCCCAGTCGAGAAGCTCGACTGTCCCGGTATTATAGAAGATGGACATATGCTCGCCGAGAGACTTGCCGTCATCACGGCCAATGCCCACGCATGCATATTCAGGCAGACCGGCGCTCAGATACTCAAGCTGGTCGTAACGCGCTTCCTGAACGCCGAAGACGTCAGGATTCTGCTCCTTGAGCATAGCCACGGCAGCAGGGCGGCGATACACCCAGCTGTTCTGGCCGTCATTGGCCGCGCTGTGGCGCACATTGAAGCTGATGACCTTAAGAGAATTGACATCTCCCCGGTGCTGCCCGCAAGAGACCATCATGGCACCTGCGAGCGCAGCAAGAAGAATAATGCAACTACGTTTCATACCTGCAGATTTATACAAGACCGCTGAATCCCATGAATGCCATGGCAAGAATGGATGCCGTAAGAAGTGCGATAGGCACACCCTTGAATGACTTTGGCACATTGTTCAGAGCAAGGGTCTCGCGAAGACCTGCAAAGAGAATCATTGCAAGGCCGAAGCCCAGAGACGTGGCAAAAGCATACACAAGGCTCTCTCCGAGGTTCAGAAGATGAGGCTCACCGCCGAAGGTGAACTCTTTTGTAACAACAGTGAGAGCAACGCCAAGCACTGCACAGTTGGTGGTGATAAGCGGCAGGAAGATACCCAGCGCCGAATAGAGCGAAGGAGACACCTGCTTGAGCACAATCTCCACCATCTGCACCAGAGCGGCAATCCCGAGAATGAACGCAAT
>JAZRXU010000130.1:0-2950 GCA_045600345.1 Candidatus Cryptobacteroides sp.
GTGTTGAGGATGAGGTTTCTTCTGAAGTTTCACACTATACCAAACCTGAGGAGGTTGTAGATTTCGCTACCCGTACAGGCTGCGATTCTCTCGCTATCTCCATAGGTACTTCACACGGTGCATACAAATTCACTCCAGAGCAGTGCACCCGTGACCCTAAGACTGGCAAGCTCGTGCCACCTCCGCTCGCATTCGATGTCCTTCATGCAGTAGAGGAGCAGCTTCCTGGTTTCCCTATCGTTCTCCACGGTTCTTCATCAGTTCCTCAGGAGTATGTCGATTCAATCAATGTTAACGGTGGCAAGCTTCCTGACGCTGTAGGTATCCCAGAGGAGCAGCTTCGTGAGGCTTCAAAGAGCGCAGTATGCAAGATCAATATCGACTCGGATTCACGTCTTGCCATGACTGCAGCCATCCGCAAGGTATTCGTTGAGAAGCCAGGTGAGTTCGACCCACGTAAATACTGCGGTCCTGCACGTGACGAGATGAAGAAGCTCTACATGCACAAGATCGTTAACGTTCTCGGCTCTAACGGTAAGGCTTAGCAATTCTGGACCGATACCCGTCACAGCTTCTTGAAAATGCCGTGGATGCCATCGGCAGCCTGCCGGGTGTGGGGCAGCGGAGCGCATTGCGACTTGCCCTCCATCTTCTCAAGCAGCCAACAGAAAATGTCCACCATTTCACGGAAGCTATAAACGAACTCCGCGACAAGGTATGCTACTGCAGTGAGTGCAGAATGATTTCTGATGCCCCTGTGTGCAGCATATGTTCAGATCGCAGCCGAGACCATCGCACAATCTGCGTTGTGGAGAGCGTAAGTGACGTTATGAGTATAGAAAATACCGCCCAGTATCATGGTGTGTACCATGTGCTGGGTGGTATTATTTCTCCTATAAACGGAGTAGGGCCTTCGGACCTGAATATTTCCGAACTCAAATCCCGTCTAGAGAGACTCTGTACAGGGGATCAGGCAGATGGGTTCACGCCGGTGGAGATTATCATGGCTCTCCCCGGGGATGTGGAAGGCGAGACTACCGCATTTTATCTGTACCGTCAGATAGCTCAGTACGGAGTAAAGGTCACAGCCATTGCTCGCGGACTCGGCTTTGGAGATGGTCTGCAGTATGCCGATGCCATGACTCTCGGACGTTCCATCGCTGCCCGTCAGCCTTTTTCAATCAAGTAACCATGAAAATACTGGTCGCGAACCATCACCTGATGAAGACAGGCGGTACAGAGAATTATACCTACACTCTGGCCTGTGAACTCAAAAGGCTTGGCCACGAGGTGGAATATTTCGCTTTCTATCGCGGCATGGTGGCGGGGAGACTGGAGTCTGAGGGTATCTCGTATATGAGATTGAAGTCTTACGACCTTGTGTTTGCCAGTCATGTAACGACATGTTACTATCTTTCGAAGCATCTGAACGGATGCCCTATAGTGCAGACATGTCATGGGAAGACCCATTTCCTGGAACAGCCCTCTCCATTTGCAGATGCTCATGTTGCTGTCTCGGAAAACATTCAGCTGCATCTCAGAAAACAAGGTTATGCGTCAGTCGTCATACGCAATGGTATAGACTGCCGGCGTTTCTCTCCAAAACGTCCGCTCTCGGAGCATCTGTCTACAGTGCTGCTGATGTGTCAGGGCAGGGATGCCTGCAATATAGTGCGCGAAAGCTGTTCCCGTCTTGGCATCAAGGTGCTGACTGCAGATAAGGATACTGATAACCTCTGGAATGTGGAGGATCGCATAAATCAGGCTGATATGCTCATCGGCATAGGCAGGTCTCTGTATGACGGCATGGCATGTGGACGACCAGCCATATCGTTCGACAGCAGACCATATCTTATGGACAGACCTTTTGGCGATGGCTATATAACTCGTGATATGATACGTCACAGCATACGCAAGAATTGTTGCGGCGGCATATACAAGAGATTCTTTGACGTGGATTCATTCACGGAAGAGCTTAAGAAGTATAATCCGGCAGACGGTCAGTGGATGCGTGAATTCGCTCTTGAAGAGTTGAACATCACGAGGATGGCTCAGAGCTACATTGCCATTCTATCCGACAAGGCGCTCCTGTCTTCGCCGAAGCCTGCAGCCACTGAGGATTATGTAGCCCGGATAGACAGGTACTTCCATGATGATGTTCTGGGGCTTTGCAGGGCTTGTATAAAGAGTCATGATTACGGCAATGCCGAAGCATGGGGAATGGTCAATGCCTATACAGAAACAGCTGTCCCATATAAAATGAGACTTGGTATGCAGGTTAAGTTCTTGTGGTATAGATTCGTGAAGAATTCTACCTGTCAAGATAGCTCAAAGTCTCTCTGATGACTGTTGCACGATCGGATGGCGACAGTATCTCTATAGGAAAGCCGAATGCCGCAACCTTGTAGGTGCCGAAATCTATGCTCACTCCAGCGGCAAGATGACTGTCATTATACTCCATTGATATAGCCGACCCAAGCCTGAATGCGCTCAGTGCATCCGGCGATTCTACGCAGTAAGAATCTGCGCATGGCTTTACAGGGATATCCATATTGCTGTTCCTGTGCCCTACGAGCGACACGTGGCCGGTGCGTGTGCCATGCTCTCTGCGAAGTCCGAATCCCAGGGAATCACGAACGAATCCGGAGATCCTGCTATCTGCCTCTGACGCTTCTTTTGCGATGTATGCGCCGCTGATGATTATGCTCTTGTGCGATCGTACGGCCTCACGCAGAATGTCCATGAGCTCAGGCGTATAAATGCCTCCTCTCCGCTGGCTGCGTGCTCCTGTCTGCACAACGCATTCTTTACCGCATATTACATCTATGATCTTTGCATCGCGTATCATGCGGTCGCACGATGCTCCATATTCTGAGCTGCAGCTGTCGAATGCGTATCCTGCATCGAAGAGGTTCTTGCCATGTACGTAAGGGTAGTCAAAGGTGTTGCC
>JAZRXU010000131.1:0-16665 GCA_045600345.1 Candidatus Cryptobacteroides sp.
CTTCACGAGATAGCGCACGATCTCGGTCTGATGAACTATCTGTATTATGCACTCATCAAGAGCGGTCTGCTGCCACCTATCATCTTTATGGGCGTAGGCGCGATGACCGACTTCGGCCCTATGCTCCGCAACCTCAAGCTCGCCATTTTCGGAGCAGCTGCACAGATGGGTATCTTCGCAGTACTTATCATATCGCTTCTTCTCGGGTTCACCCCTCAGGAGGCCGGTTCTCTCGGCATCATCGGTGGCGCTGACGGCCCTACCGCCATCTTTACCACCATCAAGCTTGCCCCTCACCTTCTAGGTCCTATCGCCATCGCGGCGTACAGCTATATGGCTCTCGTTCCTGTAATCATCCCTCTAGTTGTCAAGCTCTGCTGCAGCAAGAAGGAGCTCATGATCAACATGAAGGAGCAGGACAAACTTTATCCGGAGGCTCATGAAATCAAGAACCTGCGTGTAGTCAAGATCATCTTCCCTATCGCGGTAACAACTATCGTGGCCATTTTTGTCCCTACTGCAGTGCCTCTCGTAGGCATGCTGATGTTCGGCAACCTTGTACGCGAGATAGGTTCTGACACCTCACGTCTCTTCGAAGTGGCAAGCAACGGCCTGATGAATGCAGCCACAGTATTCCTTGGACTTTGCGTAGGCGCCACCATGACGGTGGATGCATTCCTCAACTTCCAGACTCTCGGAATTATCGTAGGCGGTTTCTGTGCATTCGCACTAAGTATCGCCAGCGGTATATTCATGGTAAAGATATGGAACCTCTTCGCCAAGAAGAAGATCAATCCGCTCATCGGTGCCTGCGGTCTTTCCGCTGTTCCTATGGCCAGCCGCGTAGCAAACGGTATCAGTACCAAATACGACCCTAAGAACCACGTACTCAACTACTGCATGGCTTCAAACATCTCAGGTGTTATCGGCTCGGCAGTTGCAGCAGGCGTACTTATAAGTTTCCTGGGTTAATTTTCCGTATTCAATCTGAGTTTCAGAATGAAAACTGTCCCTACCTCTGGAACACTATATGACTAGGCATATGGAATACAGGCAGATGTCGCAAGACGAATTTGATGATACAGCATCCAGAATCCTTTACGAAGACAATCATATATTGATTTTCAACAAACGTGTCGGTGAGATAGTACAGGGCGACAAGACAGGAGATGAGCCTCTCAGCGAGACTCTCAAGGCATTCATCGCCATGAGAGACTCGAAGCCAGGCAAGGTATTCATGGGTGTACCACACCGCCTCGACAGGCCGGTAAGCGGCATTTCCATGTTCGCCAAGACATCCAAGGCGCTCGAAAGGCTGAATGAGATGTTCCGCACAGGAGCCGTCCACAAGACATACTGGGCCCTATGCTGCAATCCAGTCCCGTCAGACCGCAAAGCTGATCCTGAGACAGGTTTCACCCTGCTTGAGAACTATCTGGCGCGCAACGAAAAACAGAACAAGAGCTACATAGTGAAACTGAAAGCAGATGGCAAGCCGGCAGACCGTGAGGCAAAACTGGCTCGCCTTCGCTATCGTCCGGCTGGTCAGACTCAAAGATATTTTCTCATAGAGGTTGAATTGCTCACAGGACGTCATCATCAGATCCGCTGTCAGCTCAGCGGCATGGGATGTCCTATCAAAGGAGACTTGAACTACGGAGCTCCACGTTCCAATCCCAATGGCGGTATCTGCCTTATGGCCAGGACCATACGTTTCGACCACCCTGTACGTCACGAAGAAATCACAGTTACCGCCCCAGTTCCTTCAGACTGGCCGGAGGTTGAGTAGAAAAAATTCACCGGACAGAGAATCACTTCCATGCCCGGCTACTTAACCTAAACTTAAACTATGAAAAACTTCAATGACAAATATATAACAATTTGTTATTAATAGAGCATTATTCTGAAAAATTTTCTCAAATAATGCGAATTTTTGCATATTTCAGCAATAAAACCTTCTCACCAAAGTCATCAAACTCGATTACAGCCTTCAAACCTCCGTCATCGACGATGGATTTGAGCAGGCCAAATCCGAAGCGGTTATGCTCAATCCTCTGACCTTCACGCAGTTCGGAAATCGGAGATGGTTCGAAAGCAGCATCGGGAACTCTCTGAGCCGGAGCCTGACGAACCGGAGATGGCGTTCTACTGACGGCACCTAATACAGGGCGCCTGCCCTGCGAAGCCAGTGTCCCACGGTTTCCACCGGTAATCTCGCTCCAGAAACTCTCTGCACGTTCCTTCTTCGCACCTTCGAGCAGCGGATTGTCTATATATCTGGAATCTATCTCTCGTATAAAACGGCTCGGATCATTATTCTCTGTCTTGCCGTTACGCATGCGCTGCGCACTGAAAGACAGTTTCACTAATTTCCGTGCGCGGGTCACAGCGACGTAGAAAAGCCTTCTTTCCTCCTCTATCTCGCTCGAGCGGGCCAGATTGTTGCTGCTTGGGAACAGGTTTTCTTCCATACCCACTATATGTACATATGGAAATTCCAGGCCCTTGGAAGTATGCACTGTCATAAGCGCAACCTTATTGTTGCTGTCCTCATCACTCACATCCACAGCGGACAGAAGAGCCACATTTTCCAGATACTCCGGAAGGGTGACGACAATGGATTCAGCAGCCTTGCGAGCCATATCGAACTCATCTGACACCCCCGAAGTATCGGTAGCGATAGCGTCTTCGTAGGCATCATTCTCGCGCTGCTCTATATAAGACTTTATGGAGTTCAGAAGTTCCTCGACATTGGCATATCTGGCCTGGCCCTCTACGCTGAGGTCACTTTTATAGAACTGCAGCATACCACTTTCCGAGGCCAGGGAAAGAGCCAGATCATAGGCATCCTCCCCTGCCACACGATTGTGATATGTGAGTATCATATTAGTGAAATTCTTTATCTTCACAACGGCCGCAGCCTTTAGGCCATACTGCTCTATATCAGGAGTATATACAGCCTCAACCAGAGAAATGCGCTTAGCTGTGGCAGCTGCAATCAAAGCATTCAGCGATGTGTCACCTATGCCCCTGGCCGGCTTGTTGACGACACGCTTGAAGCTTTCATCGTCAAGCGGATTGACGACCAGCTTGAAATATGCCATCATATCCTTGACCTCCGCACGGTCGAAGAATGAATTACCCGAATATATCATATACGGGATATTCCTTCTGCGAAGCGCCTCCTCAAGCACACGGGACTGCGCATTGGTGCGATACAGCACTGCAAAGTCCTGATACTGCGCCCCCTCTCTGCGGATGATATCTGCAATCGACGATACGACAAGCATCGCCTCTTCCTGCTCGGAATATGCCTTTATCAAGTGTATCGGATCACCGACCTCTCCTGCAGAGAAACATTTCTTGGGTATACGCCCCTCATTATGCTCGATGAGCGAATTTGCAGCATCCACAATGGTCTGCGTACTGCGGTAATTCTGCTCGAGACGGAAAACCTTGCATTCAGGATAATCCTTCTTGAAGTTGAGGATATTCTCTATCTTAGCGCCTCGGAAGGCATAAATACTCTGAGAATCATCTCCAACAACGCAGATTCTGTGATGCGCAGCAGCAAGCTTTTTCAAGATGATATACTGGGCACGGTTGGTGTCCTGATACTCATCTACCAATATATAGTCGAAACGTTCCGAAATCTCCTTGAGCGCTGATGGATTGTCGCGAAGAAGTATGTTCATCTCGAAGAGTATGTCGTCGAAATCCATCACGCCGGCAGCACGGCACTTCTTCCAATACAGGTCATATACCTCCACCAGGCGCGGCATCTTGGCTGCCCTATCCCTGTCGGTAGCCGCCGTATTGGACATATATGAAGCTGGAGATACAAGATTGTTCTTTGCATCGGATATCCTTCCCAGCACAGCCTTCGGCTTATATACCTTGTCGTCAAGATTCATCTCCTTGAGACAGGTCTTGATCATACTTGTCTGATCTGAAGTGTCATATATGGTAAAGTCCTTTGGATATCCCAGGAACTCCGCATAGTCACGAAGAAAGCGTACAAACACACTGTGGAAAGTACCCATCACCAGTTGACGGGCATTGCGCGAGCCTACCATGGCGGCGATCCTCTCCTTCATCTCCCCTGCCGCCTTCTTGGTGAAAGTAAGGCACAGCACCCTTGAGGAAGGCACACCATGAGCAAGGATGTTGGCCACCCTGCATGTAAGAACTCTTGTTTTTCCGGAACCGGCACCAGCTACGATCAACACTGGCCCGTCTATTTGTGCAACGGCACTTCGCTGCTCAGGATTCAACCCCTCAAAAATTACGCTTTCATTATCCTTCATAACTCCGCGAAATTAAAGAAAAAATTTGTATCTTCGCACGTTTATTTTTAGAAAATAAAATTATCCAAAATTTATATCACCAATGTCAAACATCATCAAACTCAAACAAGGCCTCGACCTGCCGCTTGAAGGCGCTGCAGAGAAGAAGGTCCTGATGGAGGTGAAAGCAGACACTGTAGCTCTGAAGCCGACAGATTTCAAAGGCTTGGTACCTAAGCTTTTGGTCAAGGAAGGAGACGCCGTGAAAGCAGGATCGCCTCTCTTTGCAGACAAGATGTGTCCTGAGATTCTCTTCACCAGTCCGGTAAGCGGTACAGTGCAGAGCGTGGTTCGCGGAGAAAAACGCAAACTCCTTGCTGTAACCGTCAAAGCGGACAGCGAGCAGAACTACGAAGACTTCGGTGCTTCATCAGTCGACAGTCTTTCTGCAGAACAGATCAAAGCCCTGCTGCTCAAGAGCGGCCTTTGGGCATCACTTATCCAGCGACCTTACGGTATTGTTGCAAATCCTGCAATCACACCTAAGGCCGTTTTTGTTTCCGGTTTCACAACCTCACCTTGCGGGGCATCGGTATGCTTCACAATGAAAGGAGAGACCGACAACATGCAGATCGGCGTCGATGCACTTGCCAAGATGACAGGTGTAAAGGTTCACGTCAGCCTCAGCGACAAATGCCATGGCAAGAGCGCTCTGGAAGGTCTGAAGAACGTTGAGCATCACACATTCAACCTCCAGCACCCCAGTGGCAACGTAGGTATCCAGATCCATCACATCAGCCCTATCCATAAAGGCGAGAATGTATGGACCATCAGTCCTGTTGCTCTTGCGGCCATCGGCAAGCTCATCTCTACCGGCAAGCTTGACCTTACCCGTCTCGTAGCGGTTACCGGTCCAAAGGCAGCTCAGCCTGGTTATGTGAAAGCCATAGCCGGCATGCCGATGTCAGCAATTGCATCTCTCGTAGAGGCTGGTAACGTCCGTGTGATCAGCGGAGATGTACTCAGCGGCACAAACGTAGGCGCAGAGGGTTACCTCGGATATTTCGACACTCAGGTCAGCCTCATCGAAGAGGGCGACTATTTCGAGATGTTCGGATGGATCAACCCTATCCGCAGCAAGCAGTTCTCTGCATCACGCAGCTACTTCAGCTGGCTCTGCCCTAAGAAGAAATACGCAATGGATACAAACATTCACGGCGGCGTACGTGCATTCATGTTCAATAACATCTACTCGGATGTACTTCCTATGCACCTCTTCCCTGTATATCTTGCAAAGGCTTGCCTTGCGGGAGATATCGACAAGATGGAGCAGTATGGTATCTACCAGGTACTTCCGGAGGATCTCGCTCTCTGCGAGTATGTATGTCCTTCAAAGATTGACTGGCAGGACATCATCTCAAAGGGTATCGATCTCATGTTGAAAGAAATGGCATAAGGAGGAAAGATCATGAGCAACAAACTTCATTCAATTGTAGAAAAGATCAAGCCAACCTTCAGCGAAGGCGGCAAGCTTGCATTCCTGCATTCGACTTTCGATGCATTCGAGACTTTCCTTTTCGTTCCGAATACAGTAGCGAGGCGCGGCTCACATGTACGCGACTGCGTGGATCTGAAACGCCTTCTGATAATCGTTGTGCTGTCGCTTGTTCCTGCATTCTGCTTCGGCGTATGGAACATAGGCGCTCAGCATAGCGCAGCATTCGGACTCGATTACTCATTCTGGCAGATGATTGGTTACGGCCTCATCCGCATCATTCCTCTCTACCTTGTATCTTATATCGTCGGTCTCGGCATCGAGTTCGCATCTGCACAGATCAAGGGTCATGAAGTGAGCGAGGGTTACCTCGTATCAGGTTTCATCATCCCCCTTATCGTACCTGTCGACCTTCCATTGTGGCAGCTCGCGATAGCAGTAGCTTTCGCCGTTATCTTCGGCAAGGAGATTTTCGGCGGTACAGGCATGAACATCTGGAACCCTGCACTTCTGACACGTGCATTCCTGTTCTTCAGCTACCCTACCAAGATGAGTGGCGACACAGTATGGACAGGCGGCGTGAGCCGTTACGTCAGCGAGGGTACATGCTGGTTCCAGGGCGAAGGCCTTGTGGACGGATTCAGCGGTGCAACTCCTCTCGCATCTGCAAGCCTTGACGGTCTGGCACAGCGCGGCATCAGCGCAATGGACCTTTTCATCGGTAATGTAGGCGGTGCTGTAGGTGAGACCTCAGTTGTAGCCATCCTCATCGGCGCAGCCATCCTGCTCTGCACCGGCATAGCTTCATGGAAGATCATGCTCTCCAGCGTTGCCGGCGCACTTCTCGTAGGATTCCTCGGCCAGATAGGCGGTGCAACAGATCTGCCATGCTACTATCAGCTTCTTATGGGCGGTTTCGCATCCGGTACCGTATTCATGGCCACCGACCCTGTGACTGCAGCTCAGACCGAATGTGGCAAATGGATCTACGGTTTCCTCATCGGCGCACTCTGCGTGACCGTACGTCTGTTCAACCCCGGTTATCCGGAGGGCATGATGCTCGCCATCCTCTTCGGCAACACCATGGCTCCGCTTATCGACCATATCGTTGTGAACGTCACATTGAAACATTACTCTAAAATCGCATAAGCCATGAATACAAACAGCAATACTTACACAGTAATCTACACCTCTCTGGTGGTTGTAGCAGTGGCAGCGCTTTTGGCATTTGTTTCCCAGAGCCTCAAGTCAAACCAGGAAGCCAACGAGAAGGCTGAAACCATCAGCCAGATCCTCAATGCAGCACAGTTCGACCTTTCTGAGGTAAAAGGCAACGCAGCCACTATCGACTTCTTCAACGAGAATATCGAGAATATCAACTTCATCGATGATGAAGGTGCAATGGGATGCCTTATCGACAAGTCTGCAGTCTACAGCGTTTCTGACCTTAAGAAACAGAATTACGCCATTGCAGGCAAAGGCGGCAAGGTACAGCTCCCTATCTACTCTTTCAAAAACGGAATCAATGTGATTGCAATATACGGCCAGGGCCTCTGGGGCCCTGTATGGGGCTATATCGCATTTGAGAATGGCACTACCAACATCGTGGGTGCATACTTCGATCACGCATCCGAGACTCCAGGACTCGGCGGCAAAATCAAGGACGACCCTTCATTCCGTGAGCAGTTCATCGGCAAAACAGTGGATTTCTCTGTAGAGAAGCCATTCGAGATCATCAAAGGCGGTGCCCCTAAAGACCAGGACAACGCAGTAGATGCCATCACCGGTGCAACCATGACTTCAAAGTATCTTAACGCTTCCATCAACAACTGGCTTGAGGCATACAAGGTATTCCTTACTGCCGAATCTGAAGAAGACGCCAGCTGCTGTGAGAACAAAACTGAGGAGGAATAAGCTATGGCAAACTTGAAAGAAACATTCCTTAGCCCAATTCTCAAGGGCAACCCTATCACCGTGCTCGTCCTCGGTATCTGTTCTTCACTGGCAGTGACCGTAGAGCTCAAAGGAGCACTCGTAATGGCACTGTCGGTAACAATCGTCACCGGTCTGAGCTCACTAGTATGCTCACTGCTTCGCAACACCATCCCTGGTCGAGTTCGTATCATCGTCCAGCTCGTTGTCGTTGCAATGATGGTAATCCTTGTAGACCAGCTCCTGAAAGCATTCGAAGCCACATATGCTATCGACAAATCACTTTCAGTGTATATCGGTCTCATTATCACCAACTGTATCGTCATGGGACGTATCGAGGCCTTCGCACTCGGCAACAAGCCTCTGCCATCATTGGTTGACGGTCTGGCCAACGGTCTTGGCTATGGTGCCATCCTCGTCATCGTGGCATTCGTACGTGAGCTTCTCGGCTCAGGCACACTGCTCGGTTTCCAGGTAATCCCTGATTTCTGCTACGCTGCAGGTTACGCAAACAACGGTCTTGTGATTCTGCCTCCTTTTGCCCTCATCCTCATCGGATGCATCATATGGATACACCGCAGTTTCGACAAGGACCTCCAGGAGAAATAATTTAACACGTACCTATTATTATGGAATATATAAGCTTATTCGTAAAGTCAATCTTTGTTGACAATATGATTTTTGCATACTTCCTCGGTATGTGTTCATACCTGGCAGTATCAAAAAATGTCAAGACAGCCAACGGCCTCGGTCTCGCTGTCATCTTCGTGCTACTGTGCACGCTTCCTCTCAACTATCTGCTCGACACCTATGTCCTCAAACCAGGCGCACTCAGCTGGCTTGGAGATAGCTTTGAAGACGTTGACCTGAGCTTCCTCAGCTTCATTATCTTCATCGCGGTGATTGCTGCATTCGTGCAGCTCGTAGAGATGATTGTGGAGAAATTCCTCCCTGCCCTCTACTCTTCGCTCGGTATCTTCCTCCCGCTTATCGCTGTAAACTGTGCCATCCTCGGCGGATCGCTCTTCATGCAGCAGAAAGATTTCGCCAATGTAGGCGAGAGCGCCGTATACGCACTCGGCAGCGGTCTTGGATGGTACCTCGCAATCGTAGCTCTTGCAGCTATACGCGAGAAGCTGTCATACTCACAGGTTCCACCTGCCCTCAAGGGCATAGGCATCACCTTCATCACCGTAGGTCTGATGGGTATGGCATTTATGATCTTCATGGGTATCACACTGTAATATGGAGGGCTGAATCATGACAAATACAATTATCGCTTCTATTGCAGTTATCCTGCTTGTAACAGTTATCCTTGTGGCTCTCCTTCTTATCGTGAAGGCCAAGATCACTCCTAAGGCTAAAGTGAAAATCGACATCAACGACGGCAAAAAGGTAATCGAGGTGGAGCCGGGCCAGAACCTTCTCGCCACACTTGCCAGCCAGAAGATCTATCTTTCTTCTGCCTGCGGTGGCAAAGGTGCCTGCGGTCAGTGCAAATGCCGCGTACTGGGCGGTGGCGGCACCATCCTCCCTACCGAGGTGGGCTTCTTCAACCGCAAACAAATTGCAGATGGATGGCGTCTGGGCTGTCAGGTGAAAGTGAAAGAAGATCTCAAGATCGCTGTGGACGAGAGCGCGCTCGACGTCCGCCAGTGGGATTGCGAAGTTATCAGCAACGATAACGTTGCAACATTCATCAAAGAGTTCAAGGTCAAACTTCCTGAAGGCGAGCACGTACCATTCAAATCCGGTCAGTACATACAGATTGCCATTCCTGAGTACGATATCAAATTCAGCGACATCGACGTCGCACCTGAGTACAAGGGAGACTGGGAGAAATACGGTTTCTTCGACGTAACAGCAAAGAACACCGTTCCTACAGTCCGCGCATACTCCATGGCCTCTTACCCTGCTGAGGAAGGCATGATCATGCTTAACGTACGTATCGCCACTCCGCCATTCGACCGCAGTCAGCCTCGCGGTGTATTCAAGATGCTTCCAGTGCCTCCAGGCATTTCATCTTCATACATCTTCACACGCAAGCCTGGTGATCATGTGACCATCAGCGGTCCTTATGGCGACTTCCTCCTCCCAGACAACGATCCGGAGAGCCAGGAATACATCTTCGTGGGTGGTGGTGCAGGTATGGCGCCTCTCCGCAGCCACATCATGCAGCTCTTCAAGACTCTGAAGACAGGTCGTGAGGTACACTTCTTCTATGGCGCACGTGCGCTCGTGGAGGCATTCTACCTCGAGGATTTCGCTCAGATCGAGAAAGACTTCCCTAACTTCCACTTCCATCTCGCTCTCGATCGTCCGGATCCTGCAGCGGATGCAGCCGGAGTTAAATATGTAGCCGGATTCGTCCACAATGTAATGTACGAGACATACCTCAAAGACCATGAGGCTCCAGAGGACATCAAGTACTTCATGTGCGGACCTCCTATGATGACCAAGTGTGTTGTCGACCTGCTTGACTCTCTTGGCGTTCAGCCGGAAAGCATCCTGTTCGATAACTTCGGTGCATAACCGACATATCATTAACGAAGAGAGGGTGACTAAAAGTCGAAGGACTTATAGTCACCCTCTTCATAATACACAATGGCTATCTGAAATATCTGTTCAAAAGGGTTGCGAGCTGATAGCCTGCTTTCATGAGTTCTTCGGTCAGGATATCCCGTGTATTATCCAGGAAATCATCAGGAATGTACTTTGATTCAGGAGTGTCCGGTATCTCCCATAGAGGAGGATAATACTTATAGATGCGATAACCACGTTTGGCTGCATCATTGGTCCAATCCACGAAATCGCCTTTCGCCCATGCTTTCTTCTGTCTACGGGTCATCTGCTTATCAAGCATCTCTGCAATCTGTTCCACAGTCATATCCGGAAATATCAACTCAGGAGAGCGATCTATGAACTTGTGAAAACTCTGCCATGCTTTACATTGATGGTACCACTTCCCTACGTCCTGCCTGAAAGGTGGCTTCGGGAACCATATACCCGGAATACCGATATGAACAGGGCAATGCAGATCTCCCATAAAATGGAGCAACATCCTGACATTCAGGACAACTACCGAGTCTGTCAATGTCTCCCTATGGCTTAGATTATAATCTGCAAGCCACAGCCCGCGCATGATATCGCCTTTATCAACCTGAGCATTTGGATCATATTCAAGAGTTTCGATGTTGATACATTGCTCATGAAAATGATACATGTACAAAAGTTCCGGATCGGTGCGATGTTTATCCATCCATCTCGCATCCTTTGTAATATCATACGGCATATAGCTCTCAATACCCTTGCGTGCCTGCGGTGTCAAATTACGCTTGGCGATCTCCACAATAACCTCGTGGCCCACATTAGACCAGCCCCAGCACATTTCCGTGCATAACAGGGCCAAGAAAACAAGTGATAGATTAATCTTTTTCATAAATGCAAATGCCGACCCTTTGCGTGGGTCGGCACCTTGTATGTTAAACTTGAATTATTTCTTCGATTTCTTATCTTTTGAATAAAAAGGAGTAGTGAAAGTAAGTTTCACATAACCAGCCTCAGAATTAGAGATGCCGAGTGTTGTCCCATCCTTATCCACGAGGTAAGTTGTCGAAGCATCCTCAGACTTTACCTGATGATAAAGAACGTCAAGTATGCCGGCATAATTTGCCATCACCGCAACAGCATCACCCTCTACTGGCATATCAACAATCACTTTACCTACCATGCCGCGCTGGTTGACATTTACAGCATCGAAGGAAAGGTAGATTTTCCTACCCTGGCAATCACCGGTAAGACAGTTGCGTTCAGCATCATGAACATAACCTCTTTTTGCAATCTCTTTAGTAACGTTAGAGAAAGGGGAATTGAGATTGATACCGTCAAATTCAAATGCCTTTGCACAGAAAGATGATGCAATCATCGCAACAAAAAGAACGAATTTTTTCATAATCACACATATTATATTAGACACAAATTTAAGAAAATTCCTGATTTATACGCAATTAAATGATTATTTCGATATTTTTTTGCAGCTGTTTTTCAGTTGACACTTCTCACAAGCAGGTCCGAACGTCGATGTACATGAAGACGGAGCCCGTCGGATGTAAAATATCGCAAGGCATACCGCAATTGCGATAATCGCAAGGACTATGATGGATGCAAGGTTCATAGAGACTTTCTTAGAACATAAGTACCGCAGCCTGATAGGTCACGAATGCAGCGACCCATGCCACAACACACTGGAACGACACCATGAAGAATGCATGTTTCCATCCAAGCTCACGCCCCACTGTCGCAATTGTTGCAACACAAGGAGTATATAGCAGGCAGAATACAAGCATTGACAATGCAGAGGCCGGAGTGAGAATGGCCGTCACACCAAGCATCTTCATGGATGCCACGACACCTTCCTTTGCCATGAGACCGGATATAAGTGCGGTAACGACTCTCCAATCGCCCAGCCCTATCGGACCGAATAGCGGGGCCAGCAATCCGGAGAGCCATGCCAACATGCTTCCCTCGCCTCCATCCACCATTTCCAGACGGAAAGAGAAGGTCTGAAGGAACCATATCGCAATACTTGCAAGAAAAATGATTGTGAACGCATTCGTGAGGAAGTCACGTGTTTTGTCCCATAAGAGCTGTGCCACGCTTCTGACAGAAGGCATGCGGTAATTCGGAAGTTCCATGATAAACGGAGCAGCTTCTGTCCTTGAGCCGAAGTACTTGTTGAAGAATGCCACAATGATGGCTGCAGCGACACCGGTAAGATACAGACAGATAAAAACGAGTCCGACATGACCGGGGAAAAAGACTGCCGACAGAAATGCATACAAAGGTATCTTGGCCGAACAGCTCATGAATGGAATAAGCATCATGGTCTTACGTCTGTCGCTCGATGATGGCAGGGTGCGTGATGCCATTACTGCCGGTACACTGCAACCGAATCCCACAAGCAAAGGAATGATACTTCGTCCGGAGAGTCCAAGATGACGCAGGATACGGTCAGTCACAAAAGCTATACGGGACATATAGCCACTGTCTTCCAGTATGGACAGGAAGAAAAACAACAATATGATTATAGGTACAAAACTGACAACGGAGCCAACGCCTCCGAATATTCCCTGCGAAACCAGTGAGCGTATGGCCTCATTGACGCCCAACGATGCCAGCAACGAGTCTGTCCAATTGCCCAGACGGACTATATAATCCTCAAGAATGGTTTGCAACGGGCCGCCGAGCAGATCGATGCTAGTCCAGATGGTGAGACCCATCACTGCAATGAAGATAGGTATGGCTGTCCATCTGCCTGTAAGTATACGATCGATCTTGCGGGTCATAAGGTATTCCCTGGTCTCATCAGGCCTGATAATGGTGCGTCGGCATACCTTATCTATATATTTGAAACGCATGTCCGCAATAGCTGCCGCCCTGTCCATACCGCGCTCTTTCTCCATCTGGAACACAATGCCGTCTATCATCGCCTTCTCAGATGCAGACAAGCCAAGAATCTGAACGACGTGATCATCTCCCTCTGCCAGTTTTGTGGCAGCAAAGTGGGCAGATACGCCAGCATGACTTGCATGATCCTCTATAAGATGCTTGATGCCGTGTATGCAGCGATGCACAGACCCACCATTATCATACTTGTCACACAGATCGCCATGAGCAGGAATTTCCTGATACCTGGCAACATGCAGGGCATGGTCCATAAGTTCATCCACGCCCTCATTACGAGAGGCTGACACCGGAACCACAGGTATGCCCAGTTCACTTTCAAGCTCGTTAAGTCGTATAAAGCCTCCATTGCCGCGAACTTCGTCCATCATATTGAGAGCAAGTACCATAGGCACATGAAGATCCATCAGCTGGACGGTAAGATACAAGCCCCTCTCTACGTTATTCGCATCCACGACATTGATTATGCAATGAGGCCGTTTCTGAAGAATATGCTCAACGGTCACCAGTTCCTCTTCGGAATACGGAGAAAGAGAACACAGGCCCGGAAGATCTGTAACTGTGGCCTCCGGATGATTGAACACAATTCCTTCCTTACTTTCCACAGTCTGTCCAGGAAAGTTCCCGACATGGATATTGGATCTTGTGATGGCATTGTATAGACTTGTCTTGCCACAATTCTTTTGGCCAACAATCGCAAAATTGAGGTGAGTACCCTTAGGCAGGGCATTCAGTTCATCCTGATGATTATGATATCGTCCTTCCTCACCCAGACCAGGATGGGAATTTGCACTGCTCATTGAGAGCTTATAGCCGAATTCATCATTTTCTCTGGCATGAGGATGGTCCATCTCGTCCAAGGGTTCAACCTCTATCAGTACGGCTTCATGTTTACGCAGAGAGAGATTATAGCCACGTACATATATATCCAGAGGATCTCCGAGAGGAGCCTTATTCTCCAGACGGACCACCACGCCGGGAACCAGTCCCATATCAAGGAGATGGGAGCGCAAAGACTTGTCACCGCCTACGGTCTTGATTCTTGCACAATGGTGTATTTTGATTTCAGCCAGATTCATCAATCAATGATTTGCTAAAGCAAAGATACAATATTCTCGTAGTATTTCTTAGAAACCGGCACTTCTTCTGCGCCTGGAGCATTCAATGTGGCAAAAAACCTGCCTTCCTCCGCCTTAGCCACAGACTTTACGTTTTGAGGATTGACAAGGTATGAACGATGGACACGCACAAAGCCGGCCTTCGAGCACATTTGCTCTATAGACTTCATGGAGTTCCGAAGTTCATATTTCCGTATCTTGCCATCTTCCACATAATAGATATCGATATAATTCTCCGATGCCTGGATGTAGAGCACACTTGCTGAAGTAGTAGTGAACTTCAACAGCTTGCGATTATCATAAAACTTGATACGCGTATCTTCCTCAACACCGGCATTCAGTCTCATATCCACCACATTGTACGCCTGATATATTATGACGTATGGATATACAAAGATCGAAGAGAAAACCATGAAACAACGTCCCATGAAAGTAAAATAGTTCTCCTGCCCATGTGAAATCAGAGTGAGGAACAGCGCTGCAAAGCAGGCAGCAATGAAAGTTTCCACCACACACCACAGAGAGTAGTATGGTATGGTAAGATGAATTCTCCGTCTTATGAAGAAAAGAAGAAGACGGCAGACCAGCATACTGCCAAGAACAATCGTAAATACAATCGCGATGTTGAACGGGAAAATATTGGAAATCGAGCTGACACCATCACCCGCATGCAACAAATTGGAGAGAGGACGCATCTCATATAGGAGAACGGATAACAACAGAAAGATAGGTAAAGTAAATACATGCACCAGCAATGAGGCAAGAGTATTTACAGAATTGGGAAACTTCATAAAAGTTTTGTCTATTTTTAATGTGTGACGAAATCAAAACATCATGATTTTCGTCACAAAAATAGGCAATTTTCCATAAAATTCAAGCATTTTAACATATTTATGGAGTAGACAAAAGAAAATGCTTGTATCCAGCACCTCGATATTGTAACTTTGCAACATCAAAATAGATCAAAATAAGTAACAAAAAAGTTAAGGTATGATAACATTATTGTTCTATTTAATCACTTCCAGACTTATAGACAGCATGCCTATCTGCGCACAGGAAGAATTATAGCCCAGAACGGGTTTACAGGGTCAATTGGCCGGAAACTACCTTTTAACACCGCACGTCGGCTCGGCTTCAAGGGGATTTTCCGGCCAATAATGTTTAGGATAGCGACGCTTGAGCTCTCCCCTCACCTCAAAATAAAGATTTTTCCAGAAGCTGCCAAGATCTCTCGTCAGCTGGACAGGTTTATAACCGGGAGATAGCAGCTCCATAAGAATCGACACCTCACCATCATTCACTTTAGGAGTGTCCGTCATACCAAAACACTCCTGGATACGAGCGCGCAGCACTGGAACATCACTTCCCTGCCTGTAATCGAGCCCGATCTTACTCCCCGTTGGCACAGTTACATATAATGGAGCGATACGATCCACAATACACTGCTGACTATAATCAAGCATGGACCATATCACGGCCGACAAATCTATCCTTCGGAGTTCTGCTGCGCTTCTTGCACCCCGGGCATACAATGGAAGCCAGCTGTCAGCAGATTCAAGCAGCTTTTCAGTGCTCACATCGGGCAGATTCAACTCAGGATGCCACTTTGAAACCAAGCAAATACGACGCTGCATATTCTCTACGCCATCGTTAAAATCAAACATGGCGAGGCCATATTTAGGTGCCGCTGCAGCCATAACCCCATAAATCCGGTCCTGCGATACGACAGACATATCATTAGAACTTACGACCAACGAGCCAATTCTCTTTTCCACACACGCCGTCACTGCAGCCTTACGGGCATCCCAGCAAACATTTTCGTATGAATATGCAATTGGAAGCAGATCCTGCAGGCTGACAGGAGCAGCCAGAAACACTCTTCCGCAAGTTCCGCTTCCGCGCCCAGAATTGAGACTTGCAGCTACAAGCCATTCCTCAGAAGCCAACGCATCTGATGCTTCAAGCCTGACGACATCTCCGGAAGCCAACTGGAAACAGCCATGCTGTCCAGGCATACCCTTGGCAACGCGCTCAGGATAAGCGACAGCGAGAAGCACCCCACAAAGATGCAAGTCATCTATAGCATTATCAATTAATTTTAAACCTATTACACGATGATATTGAAAGCTGTTCTTTAGTATATTTTCCCATGCTCTCGATGATTTGCCATCCCTTCTGAGACGCCTAAGACGCTCCACCCTCGCCAAAATATCCACACCCACAATCGCATCAGAAGACATTGGATCCTTATCATCCAATATTGCTGCAAGATCACACGCAAGAGACTTCACGGCATCATCATCAGAATAAAGCAGCATACGAGCCACCCTGGGATTACAAGGAATGGAAGCCATCTTGCGGCCAAGAGGAG
>JAZRXU010000132.1:0-25443 GCA_045600345.1 Candidatus Cryptobacteroides sp.
CGAGTCCGGTGATCTTTGCTTCTCGTGAGGTCTCTGCTGTAAGGAGAATGAAGGCAGTCTGTCGCAGTACAGGGTCGTTGCGTACAGCCTTCAATAATTCGAATCCATCCATTACGGGCATCGCTATATCGCTGACCACTGCATCGAAATATGACTTTCTCATCATGTCGAGAGCCACTTTCCCGTTAGGCGCTTTCTCTGTGCTGTATCCGTCTCCCAGAGCTTCACATATGAAATCAAGCATATCGGGAATATCCTCCACAACGAGAACCCTTATCTTCTTTTCCTTATTCGGTGAGGCTCCGATATGAGGGGCGGCATATCTGTCGAGGGGAATGTCCACGCACATCTCGCATCCGTTGCGCCATTCTCTGTTCCACCAGACTTTGCCTCCGTGTTTTTCTGCCAGCAGGCGTACCAGTGGCAACCCAAGGCCAACTCCTCCCATTCGGCGGCTGTCCTCTTTGCTGGATTGATAGAAGGTCTCGAATATCATTGAGGCGTCATCTTCTGTTATTCCGCGGCCGTCATCCCTTACAGCCAGGTGCAGTATCTCGTGCCCTGCCTGCATCTTTACACACAATTCGATATCAATACGCGTCTTCGCATGCTTGAATGCGTTGCTTACCAGGTTGCTGGCTATTTTCGTATATGCCTCGCCATCCAGCATGCATATCGGTATGCCCTTCTCAATATTGTTATGTATCGTCAGCTTGTCGTACCCTTCGATATCGAACCTTTCCACCACTTTGTTGATGATGTCAGAAGGGTTGACGGCGCTTTTGTGAATACGGTAGCCGTCATTGTTTACTTTCTTGAAGTCCAATAGCTGGTTTATCAGAGTAAGAAGCCTGTCTGTATTCTTCGACATTGTATTCAGATGCTCAGTTTCCATGGCATCATGTTCCTGTTTGCGGATTAACTCCAGAGGGCCTTTGATAAGCGTCACAGGAGTTTTTATTTCATGAGCGATCTGAGTGAAGAAGTTGATCTTGGCCTGATATGCTTCGTGCTCTATCCTTTCCTTTCTTCTATTGTCTACAAGATGTATGACAAGGTAAATTATAGTCAGCAGAAGGATGAGGTACAGCGCCTTTGCTGTATTGGTCAAGGGTAGTGGCGGCAGATTGTTTATATATAATGTCACGGTGTTTGTGCTGGGTTCTCCAATGCCGTTGATGGCTTTCACTCTCACCGTATGCTTGCCGTATGGGAAATCAGCGAAATTGATGGTGCTGCCCACCGTTCTTTTTTCAAAGTCCCTATTGTCTATTGAGTACAGGAATGTGGTATATTGTGGAGCTATGTAGCTCATGCACTCGCAGTTCAAGGTTATGTCCACGGCGCGGCGGGGAATGCGAATGTATTCCCTGGAGTCGGTGTTTTCAGCAAAGGATTGTACGGAGCCATTCTGGTCCAGATAAGAGACCGATGCCGATACGTATGGGGCCGGATATTTCTTTTCCATTCCAAGAGGATTCAAAATGTTGAATCCATCCACACCTCCAAGATAGATGCGCCCGTTGGAACTGCGGAAGACACCGCCGTAGTTGAACTGTTCGCTCTGCAGGTTGTCTTTGGAAGTGAAGTGTCTTATGTTGCAGTTGCCCTCGCATGAGAAGATTCCATGGTTCGTGGATATCCATAGTCTTCCTGTCGGATCGCTGACCAGTCCGTATGCTATGCCGAATATGGTATCATCAGGACTGAACTGCATGAAGCTGTCGGTAGCGTAGTCGTAGCTGCATATCCCGTCTCCTTCGGTGCATATCCATACTGTGTTTCCGTCGAATGACACATTTGTAAGTTTGTCTCCGGGTATGCTGCCGTTGTCTCCGTCAATGTGGCGATAGTCATGCCATTCCCCATTGGAATCCAGCCTGTGCAGGCCGTTGTGATAGTCTGCGAACCAGATGTTTCCTTGTTTGTCCTCAGCGATTGAGTATATGAAATTATCTGCAAGATGGGGGATATCTGTGATACGATCTGACGTGGCATTATATATGGCGCATCCTCGCATTGTACCTATGTAAAGGTCGGAGCCATTGCATTGCTTGAGGCAGAAGATATGGTCATTCGGAAGCCCGCTGCTTTGAGAAAGATAAGTCTTTGTTGCTCTGCTGGACAGGTTGATTTTCTTCAGCCCCTGTGCGAAGGTTCCTATATATAGATATTCCCCATCGTTGAAAAGCGCATGTATGTTCTCTGCCGGATTAGCTGCAGGGAGTGGCAGGAATTCTTTCGTGTCGGGGTCAAAGAGATTTAGTCCGCCGTTCTCCGTACCTATCCATATCTTGCCGTCTTTGTCTTCACAGAAAGCACTCACTGCCGTGCCGCGGAAATTGGCCGATACATTATCCGGACGATAGCATTCGAATATTCCGTTATCTGGGGAGATATAGAACAGACCGTTGAAATATGTTCCTATCCACAACCCACCTTCGTGGTCGATCTGGCAGGTATAGATATTGTCCGATGCGTTGCCCTGCCCCAGTTTGATATTCTTGATGGTGGCCTGACGGCTGTTATATTCGAATAGGCCCAGATTACTGCACAGAAGATATATATCGTCCCCGACTTCTCTTAAGAATCGAATTCTTCCAGACTTGAAATTTTCAGATGCGATATCGGGCGATATTATATGACATGCGCCGTTCTTCCTGTCCAGCTTGGCCAGACCTCCATGCCAGAGCCCTATCCATATATCACCGGCAGAGTCTTCCATTATTGATGCTATATTCTCAGAGCTGCCAACGGCGTTGAGATGTACGGCATCATAAGTGCCAGTCATGGCGTCGTAGCGCAGAAGACCCGAGTCTGTGCCTATCCATAATCTGCCGGAAGAATCGCACATCAGGGCATTTACGTGGAATGGATATGGGTTGTCTGACTTGCCTGTTTTTTCATTGAATGAGAATAATCCATTTTCGCAACCGATCCATAAAAGGCCGGACTTGTCGAAAGTGATACATACCGGTTCTATTTCGTATGGAATATCCAGACGATTGAATTCTTGGGTCTTGGGGTTCAGATACTCAATGGCATTTTTAGATGCAATGGCTATATCCCGGCCATTGGGATGCATCACCATTGCCATTATGTTCAGTGCTTTGGCATCGCCATCTACAGCAAGGTAAGAACATCTGTATGAAGTGAATTCGTTACCGTTGAATCTGTTCAGGCCATCCTGGGTACCGATCCAAATATATCCTCGGCTATCCTGGACTATGCCCCTCACGGTGCTTTCAGACAGGCCGTTTTTTACATCATAATGTCTTATGACCGATGCATATGACATCATATGGAATGTCAATCCCATAATAACGGCAAGTATGATGGTGACGCGCTTCATCGTTCCGGACAAATTTACATATTTTGACCGAAAAATGGTATTTTTGAAACAATAGTGGACGCGTGGGAATGACAGCATTCGTTATATTTGCGATTAATGAGTTATGTAACAATTAATTATTATTGATATGAGAAAATTTGTTTTAATGTTAACTGCGATGGCTTTCGTGTTCGCGTCATGCGCTCCAAAACAGGAGACGATGAGGGAACTGTCTGATCGCGTATTCGCCGTTGCCATGGAGCAGTATCAGATGATGGATGCTCAGCTTGCTCCGGATCAGTTCCCCAAGACCTTTGAGGATGACAGCCTCATTACTACAGGCCTTAAATGGTGGTGCAGCGGTTTCCCTGCAGGAACAATGTGGTATATCTATGAGTATACCAGGGATCCTCAGATGCTTGAGCTTGCAAAGAAGCATACCGCCAAGATGTCTGCCATCCTGGATTATCCCACTCATCATGACATAGGATTCCAGATCAATGACAGCTATGGTCAGGCATACCGTCTTACTGGCGACGAGGCCTATCTACCTCTTATCAAGGCTGCGGCAGAGCGCCTTGCCGGACGTTTCAGCCCTGTGACAGGTGTGACCATGAGCTGGGAGCCCAGCGCCAAATGGAATTATCCTGTGATTATCGACAATATGATGAACCTTGAGCTCCTGGAAAATGCCTCCAAGCTTTTCGACGAGCCTGGGTTTGATGCTGTCGCCCGCACTCATGCCAATACTACCATGGCAAATCACTTCCGCCCGGACTATACCGTATACCATCTGCTGGACTATGATCCGGAGAATGGTGACGTTGTGGTTAGACAGACTGTTCAGGGTTATGCAGACGAAACATGCTGGAGCCGTGGTGAGGCATGGGCACTGTATGGCTACACCATGATGTACCGCGAAACTGGTGATGAGGCATATCTCGCTCTTGCAGAACATATTGCTGATTATCTTCTCACAGTTCTTCCTGAGGATGGCATTCCGTACTGGGACTTCAATGCACCTGGCACTCCAAATGCCATAGGCTCGGATGCTGTGGGCGCTCCGGAGTATGACTATGACGAGTCTCTTCCGGTCAAGCGTGATGCATCAGCAGGTGCCATCATCGCTTCTGCCCTGGTGGATCTGAGCCGTCTGACAAAAGATGCGGACAAGTCCGCTTCATACATCGCTGAGGCCGAGAAGATGCTTCGTACCTTCGCAGGTGAAGAGTATCTTGCAAAATCAGGTGAGCTCGGCGGCTTCGTGCTCAAGCACAGCGTGGGTAACCTTCATGGCAGCAAGAAGGGCCCTACCGAGGTGGATGTGCCGCTTACATATGCCGATTACTACTTCCTCGAGGCGTTGGTGAAGTTCAATGAAAAATAAAAAGTATTATATACAATGAAATTCGTACAGGTAAAATCGGAGAGTTATTTCTCTCCAGAGGCAGAGCTCATCGTGCTCAACGATGCAGCCTTCTTGATGGCTGATTCATTCGGTGACGGAACCATCGAAGACAATTGGAATGATCTTGGTGAATTTTAATACAGGAGGACGCATTATGAAAACAATATTCAAATTTATTGCGGCTCTCTCGCTTGCATTGACATTTGCCGCATGTCAGAAAGAAAGTTCTTTTGTCGATCCGGCTCAGAATGGAAAGACTATTTCACTCACAGTCTGTGACAATATCACAAGGACCGCCTACACCCCGGGTACCGGTGTTGCTCTTACAGGCAGTGAGCCCATAGGACTCTTCTACCGTAATGGTGAGGGCCGCTGGAACGGTATGGCTGTCACAGGCCAGGCAAAGCCTGTTATCGCCACTCCTTCTGATGGTGCTTATACATTCACTATACCCGAGGGCGCTGAGTATACGGAGTGGACAGGTATAATGCCTTACAGTTCACAGAATTCCTTCACTGATACCCAGGGCATCCAGATGGTCGTGAAGCTTTCTTCCGTACAGTGTCCGGGCCAGAACACATTTGACCCTGCATACGACTATCTGCTCGCCAAGAATTTTGTGATAAATGAAGGCGAGGGTACAGCCGAGATTACAGAGTTCAAGCGTATTTTTGCGCCACTGCGCCTTACCCTCAAAGGTATTTCTGCAGATGAGAAGATCTATGCTGTGACTTTCGCCTCCAACCAGTCTCCATATGTTCCGGACGAGGGCGAATGGCCATTCCTTGTAGGACAGTTCAATGTAAACTGTTCTGGCGAGGCTTCACAGGCCAAGATCGTATCTGTGGAATATCAGAAGAATGGCGATATTGCTACAGGTAACATTGCATTCGGCAATGCCGTCTCTGCTGTATATGATGGTGGCCTCAGTTGTGATGCCAGCGGACAGTTCCCAGTGTGGTTCATGGTCAATCCTTCGTTTGTGTTCAACGCAGATTCAAAGGTTACGGTCACTGTGAATACCAGCGCAGGACAGGTGGTGCGTACAGTCACCCTCCCAGAGGAGCTCGCTCTTGAGACAGACAAGCTGAACGGCATTACAGTGGATATGAGCGGGGCAGGCGCCGTGGCAGACAGCCATGTGGTGCTTACCCAGGTATACAATAATGTTACGAAACTCGCGGATGCCAGAGCATCTGACGGCAACAAATATAACTGGGCAAATGCAGCTTTGTGGAATGTCAATGACAACAACCGTGATGCAGGCAGTCTGCTCAAGAATGCTCTCAACTTCACAGGCAGGACAGCCACAATCCCTGCTGTCAGCGGTTATAAGGTAGAGAAGGTGCGCCTTTATGCGCATATTGTGACAAATGCCAAATACGCAACTGCTTCTGCCCTTACCCTTACGTATGGCGAAGGTCAGACTGTGGTCTATCCGTATAACTTCTGTACTACGGACACAGAGGCTCCCGTGAGTCTGTATACTAATGGAGGCGTAGTGGATATCGTATGCCCTGATGGTGTGGACAATCTTGCTGGTCTTACCCTTACAGGTGCGAACAACTGTCTTGCCTCTGCTGTCGCATTCTATCTTGTAGAGGACAGAAAAGAGTATGAAGAAGCTACAGGTAATGATCTCTGGGCAGAATGGAATGCAGGCAAGAAGATCACCATCAATGGCGTAGCTTATACCAAAGACGATTATCCTGCCGCGGATCTGGTGAATGTAACTACAAACTTTGCCGATGCGCAGAAAGGCGGTGTTCACTTCCTTGAAGGAACTTATTCGACAGGAGGTGCCGGCAACCATATCAACTTTACCAACAGCATTGTATGGATCGGCAGATATCAGGATAACAAGCCTACTGTAGAGGCCGGTCAGTTCAAACTGTCAGGTGCTGATTATGTGTTCCGTAATATGAATTTAAGTGGTTTGAATACCAATAACATGTTCCCTAACAACAACAGCGTAAGCGCCAATACAAATCTCGTTGTAAGTTCGTGTGTGGTAAACGCTAAAGGTGGTATTGTAAGAGATGTCAATGCAACATATTCTTTCGAGAGCATAGTGTTCGAGAGTTCGATCGTCTCTTATAAAGCAAATAACTTCTATTTTACCAATGGTAAGACAGCTTCATCTGCGAAATCCAAACTTTTCAAGGTTGTTGGATGTACCGTTAATAACAATGGCCTGACAGGTGCACTGTATAATATCAATCAGAATGCATTTGTTCAGAGTGATGTGGATGTTGTGATCACGGGCAATACACTTACTCTCGGCTGTGAAAAGCTCGTAAACTCTTCTGCTTACAAGTCGTTGACAGTTTCAGATAATACAGGCTATGATGGCCCAATAGAGTAATTTGATTAAAATTTTCATGAAAAGATCTTCAGTAATTCTTGCTGTTGCTTTTGGACTTGCAGCTTTGGTCGGCTGCTCGTCCAGAAGTGATAGTGATAAGGTGATAGGGGATCTGACCCCATCGCTCAGTGTTCCTCATGGAGAGGCAGAGCCGCAGAATGTGTTTGGCCTGTTGAATCTTGATTATCCGGGACTTGAAGCTGTGAAGGCAGCCGTGCAGGCGGAAAACTGGTTTGCAGCCCAAGCTGCTCTTAAGGAGTATTTCGTTTCACGCAGCAATGTGGTGAATCCGTTTACAGACCTTATCACCACACCTCTCAGCTCTACAGAGCAGCGAATTGCCGATCAGGCATTGGAATACCGTTTCTATGTCAAGAACTTTTATGAGGACTATGACGGTACTCAATATACATATTACGATTTTTCTGATGGGAAAGGCGGTATCAATTGGGAGCTCAGCGTGCCTGGAGTCACAGACCAGGAGTTCCGCTATCAGCGCCATCGCCATCAGTGGATGGAGCCTCAGGCTCGCGCTTATTGGAAAAGTCGCGATGACAAATATGCGAAGAGCATACTTGATGTCTTGAAAAACTGGTACGAGACATATCCTGTCCCGGAAGGGAAAGTATACCCGGCAGAAGGTACAGAGAACGATGTGGAGTATCAATGGAAGGGACTTCAGGTATCAGAGCGCGTGATGAATGCATGCAAGATTCTGGATTACTGTAAGGATGCCGAGTCTTTTGATGCCGAGAATCTGTGTTTCTTCCTCGAGAAGCTTGCAAAGAGCGTGGAGGTGATAAGGTTGAATTATTATTCGAGCAGCAACATACTCATCTCACAGGCTCAGGCAGTAGGAACAGCAGGCATACTTTTCCCTGAGTTCGCGGCTTCGGGTGTATGGGCACGTGAAGGATATGCGAAGCTTGGAGAGCAGCTCCAGGCTCAGTTCCTTGAGGATGGCGTGCAGTATGAGCTTGATCCAAGCTATCATATCGCTGCAATTGCCGATTTCCGTGAGGCATACGAGCTGGCGCGCCAGAACGGCTGTGCGACTGAGCTGGGGGCCGATGTATTTTACAACAATCTTTACAAAGCTGCGAAGTTTGTCCAGGACATCACGTTCCCTGACTACAGTATCGATAATTTCAATGATACACGCGCAAGCTCTTACAGCAAGAGCGTACTGAAGAAGAACTTTACCAATTATGCAAAGATGTTTCCTGAGGACAGGGAGTTCAGCTATATGGCCACGGAGGGAGTCAGCGGCGAGGCTCCTAAACATCTTACGGCATATTACAAGACTTCCGGCTACTATATCATACGTAACGGATGGGATATGAAATCTTCGATGCTTGTTCTCAAGAACAATTATAATCCTGATAACAAATGGCACTGTCAGCCTGATAACGGCACTTTCGCCATATGGTATAAGGGCCGTAACTTCCTTCCTGATGCAGGTGTGTTCAGCTATGGCGGATCTTCATCCACCAATGCTGCGCGCAATAAGTACAGGGCAACTTCGAACCATAATACTCTTACCATAGACGGTGCCACTATCGGATCTGCCAATATGAAAGGCCGTTTTGTCCGGAACGAGTCATCTGCCGAGTATGAGATGATATGCACGGCGAATTCTCCAAAGGATGGCTTCGATCACACAAGAACTGTGTTCAGTTTCAAAGGCAATGTATATCTTGTCGTTGACGAAATGAGCGGAGCTGGCGCAGGCACGGTAGATGTGAATATGCATATGCTGGACAATACTTCAACTCCTACCGTATTGGAAGATCTGTCCGCAGAAAATGCTGCAGGATTGCACTCGACTTTTGCAGATGGCAACAATATGGTGGTCCGTACATACTCGGAGACTGCAGATGGCTTCTCGGTAGCAGAAGTGAAATCAGATATTTCTGATACCATCGACAAGGTGAGCGGTACGCGTGAAGGCTATAAGTTGAGCGTCAGCAAGGCTGCAGGCTCTACGGTGCGATTCCTTACCATTGCAGCCCCGACATCAAAACGTGATGGCAGTGTTGCCACTACCGCGATGTTCAGCGGCCGTACAGCGCGTATCAGTGTAGATGGCAAGGTTTATACAGTGAATTTCTAATATGCGGAGAATATGAAAGGAAAATCTTTATTTGCAGCTGCTGCCGTTCTTGCTCTCCTCTTCTCGGGGTGCAGGAAGGAAAATGCAGACTCGCAGTTCTCTTTAAGATACTTCGGTGTTACGCAGATCGGTCCTAATCTTACTGTTCTGCTGACACCTTATTATAATGGAGGTGATCCCTCGGATTTTGAGTTCATGGGCTTCACACGTGATGGTGCTGCTTATGACAATGCCAGCGGTGAGTTCTCTTTGAATGCCCTTACAGGTGTCATTACGGTAAAGGGTTCGGCAGAGACAGTTCCTGGCCTTTACAATGTGGGAGTCAGATGTAAAGTTGAGGGGGCGGTCTATGAATTTGCGAATGCCGTTGAGGTGCAGTTCATGAAAGGAGTTCCAGAGGGAATCAGCGTTACTCCGAGTGAGGCGGTCTTGGATGTTTCCGATCTTTCAGCGTCATCCACTGCGGAGATCCCTTCTCCTGTAGTGTCAACAGATGGTGACCATGTGAACATCAGCTCCTATGCCATTTCGAGTGTGCGTTATGAGCAGACACCTGTGGACAATGTGACAACGCCTCACTTTACCATTTCTGATGAAGGTGTAGTTACAATCGTAAAGGGAGCCCCATTCAAGGTCGGCACCTATGCAGTTGATCTCAAGCTTAATACAGCATGTTATGGCTCCGATAGTGAGGAAGGCATTTTCGCGGATGCATTTATTCTTACAGTGGTTTCAGCGCCTACAGGCATCACGTACTCTCCATCCAGCGGTGTCATCGAAGAAGAGCAGGGCGAAGGTGTGAAGACATCCCATACGAGCCCGGTTCCAGTTATGGCAGGTTCGCAGGATGATGTTGTGTGGAGCATCGCAGCGGTGACACCTGCCTGTGACAAAATAGTCATGGACCCATCTATAGGTGTCATTTCCATTGCAGAAGGACATGGCCTGGCCAAGGGCACAACTTTTCTCGTGGATGTCAAAGTCAGGAATAGGTGGTCCAAGGATGATGGTCTTACAGTGCCATCTGCGTATGCGGTAGAGGTGGTCGAATTCATATATCCTATCGAGGGTTATAGCTACCCGGCATCCACCAGGAAATTTGCAACAGGATGGACAGTCGCTCCTGCTCCTGAGACAAAATACGTGCGCAGCTATGCTTTTGCTGAGCCAACGGCAGAATATGTGCAGTACCTGCATCTGGATACCATCACCGGTGAGGTAACCGTGGATAAAGGAAATAAGATGCCTGTGGGCTCTTATGATGTGAAAATAGCCGCAAGCAATGGCAAGCAGGAACCTGTGGTAGCCACACTTGCACTGGAGATTGTGGAGAATCCATACTATTTCACATACTTTGCTTATGGTAACAATCTCGACCTTGGCGAGGATGTGACAGGTGGTGCCAGCCAGTTCCGCGTAGCCAGTGCAGCAGAGCTGACATCCCTGACGGCGGATGTGAAGTACAGCGATCTCGCTGACCTTTCAAAGGCCAAATGGTCGACATCCTCTAAAAATCAGCTTTCAGGCACATCTGCCGATGCTGACGGCACATTGAAGTTTAACGGATACAAGGCTGCCCAGTGCGGCGTAGTGTTCGTGACTGCCAAGACTCAGGATCCGGAGGACTCTGACAATGCCTTCTCTGTCACGGTGCCTGTATTCGTTGACATGCCGTCGGCAGTAGGCGGCGTTACGGTCACAGCCACTCCGTTTGTGCTTCGTGTCAATCCTAAGACAGGAGGACGCAGTGCCGGCTCTCTCGCGCATCCGGGAGTGGACGATGCGAAGTTCATCATTGATTACCGCCGCACATTCAACTATTGGAACATCGGAGGTGTGCGCAGCGATGGCACTCCTCATGAGTCCGGCACACTGAATACTAACGCGGACAACAGCCAGTATTTCCTCCAGAATATATGGAAAGCATATCAGAAAGCCTCGGGCCTCAGTTCAGGTTTCGGCAGCAAGACTCCTATTTCTTATTATAATGGCAATATTGCCAAAACACAGGCTCAGCTCGATTGTTCTCCGGCATATGTAGACAACGCAGCTGGCTCGAACCAGTTCACTCTGTATGTGAACCCGGGTATCTGGTATGACGAGGGATGGGCAGATGGTGTCTTCTTGGCACAGATGACATATGTGACAGATGGCGATATTACTCAGTTGAACTCTGCCAACCAGCGTTTCCCTATGGCACTGTGGCTTGATAAAGATTTCGGAGAATGAGAACATTGAGAATCATAGCAATAGCTATTGCAGCGGCCTTTTCGGTGATCGGTGCCGCTGCCCAGGATTCTGTCTTCGACGGTAAAGTCGTGGATGAGAATAACCAGCCTCTTATAGGTGCCGCAGTCACAATCTCAGGTACCAATAAGGGTGAGATTACAGATATCGATGGTAATTTCTCCATTTTCGTGGAGAAGAAGGGCACGGTCCTTCTGGTTTCCTACATCGGTTACAAGACCCGTGAACTTAAATACATGGGCCAGAATAATATGGTCATTCAACTCGAACCTGATGCCAATCTCCTCGAGGAGACAGTTGTCGTAGGTTATGGCTATATGAAAAAGAGTGACCTTACGGGCGCGATGGCATCCATCTCTGCCGATAAGATCGAGGGTTATCGTTCCAGCAGCCTTGCAGGTGCGCTCAGCGGACAGATTGCAGGTGTGCAGATTACTCAGAGTGATGGTGCTCCGGGTTCGGAGTTCCATGTGAACATACGTGGCGTCGGCACCCTCACGGGTGATGCCTCTCCTCTGTATATCGTGGACGGCTTCCAGGTGGATGATATCACCTTCCTGTCGAATAATGATATCGAAAGTACCGAGGTTCTGAAGGATGCATCAGCCTCTGCGATCTATGGTTCGCGTGCTGCCAATGGTGTTATCCTGATTACGACAAAGACGGGTTCCGCAGGCAAGCCTTCCGTGACCTATAATGGTGCTGCCACATATCGCCAGATATCGAAGTATCTGGATGTGATGACTCCGTACGACTTTGTGAAACTTCAGGGTGAGATCAGTTCTCAGTATCTTACTGCATATGTAAATGAAGGTACTGATCCAAGTGGCAAGCCGTACCGTTTCCAGAGCATGGATGATTATTATGGTTATAACGGAGTTGACTGGCAGCAGGTGTGCTTCCGTCCTACATGGAGCCAGGATCACAGCCTGTCTGTGCAGGGCGGTTCGGACATCACCAAGTATAATGCCAGCTTCAACTATTATGACGAGAACGGTATCTTCGTGAACAGCGGTTTCAAGAAGATCACCGGTAAAGCCCGTCTGGTGCAGAAGATTACAAAGAATCTGACATTCGATGGCAGTGTAAACTATGCTCAGACGACAAAGAACGGCGTAGGTACAACCGGTGATCAGGGACGTTTCAATATGCTCGCACAGATTATCAGTGCCCGTCCGACAGGCGGCAACCGTATTTCTGACGAAGAACTGCTCACTGCAATGATTGATCCGGACGTGGAGGAAAACGAGACCAATATCGCTCAGGTGAATCCTAAGGTACAGTCGGAGAGTGTGGATAACAGGAAACGCGCGGAGGTGTGGTCTGTTAACGGTTCCCTCAACTGGGAGATTGTCAAAGGCCTTACTTTCCGAAGCGCGGCTTCGTACTACAATACATTCACACGTAACGATATCTTCTACAGGAATGGTTCCAAGGAGGCCTACCGTAATGGCAAGACCCCTTATGGACAGAGTCAGATGCAGAGGGACGTACGTTGGACCAATTCCAACACTCTCACATGGAAGCAGAAGGTCAAGAAAAACAGTTATGACATCATGCTTGGCCAGGAGTGGAGTGGCCGTACCAGCGAGTATGTGCTGGGTCAGGCTACAGACTTTCCGAATGACTACACAGGTGTGAACAACCTCGGACTCGGAGCTACACCAAGCAAGGTGGACAGCCGTTATACCAAGAATGCTCTTCTGTCGTTCTTTGCACGAGCCAATTACAATTATGCCAACCGCTACCTTTTGACGGCTACGGTTCGCGCCGATGGCTCAACTGTATTCTCCAAGAACCACAAGTGGGGATTCTTCCCTTCATTCAGCGCTGCGTGGAGAATCAACAACGAACCGTTCATGAAGAACGTCAAGGACATCTCCAACCTTAAATTGCGTTTCGGATGGGGTACAGTGGGCAATGACCGCATAGCGAATTACCTCTCAATGGATCTCTATACCAATGGCAAATATGGTCTTGGTACCAATCAGGTCACGATCTATGGCAGCAAGCAGCTGCCTAATGTAGACCTGCGCTGGGAGGGATCCTCTACGCTCAACCTGGGCTTGGATATGGGTTTCCTGAAGGATAGAATCACACTGAGCGTCGACCTTTACGACAAACAGACCAAAGACCTCCTGCTCGCCCAGCAGCTTGCTCTGGTATCAGGCTTCAGCAGCCAGGTGCAGAACATAGGCAAGATCAGTAACAAGGGTATCGAGGTCAGCCTGAACACGACAAATATCGACAGCAAGAACTTCCTGTGGCAGACTTCGTTCAACATGTCATTCATGAAGAACAGCCTCGTATCTCTAGCTGACGGCACAGACTATGTTCAGGCACGTTCAGGATTTGATTCCAACTTCACAAGCAATGATTACATTGCGGTGGTTGGACAGTCTATAGGTAATATCTATGGCTATGAATTCGATGGTCTGTATCAGGTGGATGATTTCTATACAACTCCCGGTGGCGAGCTCTCGCTCAAACCTGGTGTTGTCCAGAATATGGCTTATTCGAAGGGTGCACGTCCAGGTTATGTGAAATATAAGGATGTGAATGGCGATGGAAAGATCACTACTGACGACCGTACAGTGATAGGTAATGCGCTTCCTTTATTCTATGGCGGTCTTACCAATACATTCAATTTCTATGGAGTGGATCTCAGCATCATGTTGCAGTTCAATTATGGCAACCAGGTATATAACGCTACACGCCTGTATTCTACGCAGACTCGCAAGAGCCGTTGCAATATGCTGGCAGAGGCTGCAAACCGCTGGAGTGCTACAAATGCCAACAACAGCGTTCCTGTATTTGATGGTTACGTGCCAAACGATGTTTATTCCCGCTTCGTGGAGGATGGCAGTTTCCTTCGTCTGAAGAATGTAACCCTCGGCTATACTCTTCCTGACAAACTCATGAAGAAGGCTCATATCAAGAAATTGAGAATCTACGCAACAGGTCAGAACCTGGGATGTCTGAGCAATTACTCAGGCTATGACCCGGAGGTCAGCACTGCAGGAAGCAATCCTATGACTCCTGGTCTGGACTGGGGTGCATATCCTAAGAGTATATTGATCACCGCAGGTCTTGAAGTCAAATTCTAATGCATACGATTATGAAAAAGATAGTTTTTGCAATAGCATATACAGCCTGTGCACTTATGACTGCTTCATGTTCTTTTCTTACGGAGAAGAACTACATGGAGATAGAGAAAAGCACTTATCTCAATACTCCTGCAGAGGCAGAGACAGTGCTTCAGAGTCTTTATCGCAATCTGGGCAAAGAAGCCGGCTTTTCTTATCACATGTCGATCCTGTTCAATCTTGGAACCGACATCGCACAGGTTGAAGGATCGAGCACAGATCAGTTCCGTATCATCCCTACCAATGCGTATCCTACAACCCAGGCAGAGGTCCAGTCTTCATGGGCGCTGCTGTATAACAATATCTATGAGGCAAATGATTTCCTTGAGAGGATGAGTACACGCATAGATGAATTCGGCAGTGACAGCGATCGCAATAAAGGAGTGGTCTATATGGCGGAGGCTCATGCAGTAAGGGCTCTGTGCTATTTCGAACTTGTGCGCAGGTGGGGTAATGTGCCTGTGGTGCAATCTACAGCCGAATCATATGGCAAGCCGGTGGAGTTTGTACAGGCTGCGCCTGAAGATGTATACAAGCTTATCGAAGAGGATCTTCTGTATGCGGTTAAGATTCTTCCGTATGCCAAAGAGGATACATATCGTACCGACAATCGTTACCGTTTCAGCAAGGGTGCTGCCCTTGGTCTTTTGACGAAGGTATATGCCACATGGGCCGGTTATCCTGTCAATGACAGTTCAAAATGGGAGAAAGCGGCTCAGACTGCATCACAGCTGGTGTCTTCAGGCAAGCATGATCTGCTCACAGACTATACCCAGCTTTGGAAAAATACCTGCAGCGGTTTATGGGACCCGACAGAAAGTCTTATTGAATTCAGTATGTATTCGCCTACATCTACCAACTCCGATGCGAGTGGTCGTATAGGCAAATGGAATGGGGTGAAGACAGCTGCGATAGAGGGCCAGAGAGGAACTTGCGCAGGGAACGTGAAGGTGGTACACACTTTCGTTCTCAAGTGGCGCAAGCAGGGTACAGACCTTCGCAGAGATATCTCCATCGCCAATTATCAGTATCAGGCTGATGGCACCGTCGCATTGTACGCAAGAACCGATGCCGACGATCTCAATCCCGAGAAACGACAGAAGGAGAAACAGAATTATACACCTGCAAAATGGGACCTCGAGAAATATTGTGACGGCAGCAACAAGCTCATCAACAATGACAAGTCCAATGCCAACTGGTATTATCTGCGCTATTCAGACGTGCTTCTGCTCTATGCCGAAGCTCTGAACGAGCAGCTGGGAGGTCCTAATGATGCAGCTTATGCTGCTGTCAACAAGGTTCGCAACCGTGCCGGCGTGCCGACTCTTGCTTCCGGTATGGACCAGGAAAGTTTCCGTCAGGCAATACGCGACGAGCGTGCATACGAACTCTGTTTCGAAGGCCATCGCAAGATGGACCTTATACGTTGGGGCATCTATTTTGATACTGTTACAAAGACCCGTGCAGATCTCAACGAGTGGTGGGAGCAGGCTGGAGTAGCCAATTATACTGTAGAAAAATATACAGTAAAAGGTAAGCATGAACTTATGCCTATACCGCAGCGTGAGGTCGATCTTTGCAAGTTTAAACAGAATCCTCTTTGGTAGTAATGAAAAGATTTTTCGTCAGCATATTCTTTTTCGCTGCAATAGGTTTCTATGCTGTGGCGCAGGAGCTTCGCAGCGAGGTGTTCGGCCTTCTGGATCTGACACGTCCGGGACTTGAAAGAGTCCAGGCCTTGCATGTTTCAGGAGATGATGCAGCAGCAGCTTCCGCTCTGTTGGATTATTATAGGGCACGCAAGGATGTGCGTACTCCTGAGATCAAAGACCCGTCCAAGGTCAAAATCACCAAGGAACAGTTGAAATGGGCGGACGAGGCTATGGAGCACACTTTCTTTGTGCATTATGGCTATCAGCCATCATTCAATTATGGTCAGGATATTGATTGGAAATACTGGCCGGTAAAAGACAATGAGCTTCGTTGGCAGCTGCATCGCCACAAATGGTTTACGGCCCTGGGCCGGGCTTATAGAGTGAGCGGCGACCAGAAGTATGCCACTGAATGGGCCGCAGAATATATGGACTGGATCAGGAAGAATCCATATGACAAAGCGGGCGACCCTGAGAATTTCCGTTTCGCATGGCGTCCTCTGGAGGTGAGCCATCGTCTGCAAGATCAGTGTCTGCAGTTCCAGCTCTGCATTACGGCCAAGGCTTTCACCCCTGAGTTTCTTACTGAGTTCCTGGTGAATTACCATCGCCATGCAGATCATATACTGAACAATTACTCTGATAAGGGTAATCATCTACTTTTCGAGGCTCAGAGAATGCTCTGTGCCGGTTCGTTCTTCCCCGAGTTCAAGGAAGCCGAGACCTGGAGAAAGAGCGGCGTGGATATTCTGAACCGCGAGATAGCTGTGCAGGTGTATCCTGACGGAGGTCAGTTCGAGCTGGATCCGCACTATCATCTGGCTGCCATCGAGATATTCTATAAGGCCCTGCAGACCGCCTCTCTGAACGGATTCCGCAGCGATTTCCCGCAGAGCTATATCGACGCAGTGGAGAAGATGATAGTGTTCTACACCAATATCTGCTATCCTGATTACTCGAATCCATGCTTCAGTGATGCGAAGCTTACAAAGAAGAATGAGGTGCTGAAGAACTATAAGGCCTGGAGCCAGCTTTTCCCTGATAATGAACTTATAGCGTATAAGGCATCGGAAGGGGAGAATGGCAGTCTTCCTGATTATAAGTCAATAGGCTTTGAGGATTCAGGTTTCTATGTGTTCCGCTCTTCATGGGATGAGGATGCAGTGCAGATGGTCGTCAAGGCCGGTCCTCCGGCATTCTGGCACAATCAGCCTGATAACGGAACCTTCGAGCTTTGGTACAACGGTGCTGCGCTGTTCCAGGATTCAGGATCATATGTCTATGCCGGTGAGGATCCGGAGGTAAATCAGTGGCGTGCATGGTTCCGTCAGACCAACTCCCACAATACCCTTACCTTCAACGGCAAGGATCTGGAGACGACCGACTCGCATACTCTGCTCTGGCAGCCTGAAGGTGATGTGCAGGTACTTGTCACCGAGAATCAGGGATATGCCAAATTGAAGCACCGCAGAAGCATTTTCTTCGTTGATAACTCATATTTCGTCATTGTGGATGAAGCTATGGGAACCGGCAAGGGATGGGTGAACCTTAACTACCAGATGCCGCGCGGCAAGGTCGAGAACAGTCGTGAAGATATGCATTTCAATACCATGTTTGATGGCGAAACCGAGAGCAATATGAAGCTGCAGGTGTTCGGACCGGAGGATATGTCTCTCAAGAAGGATGAAGGTTGGGTTTCTACCGCGTATCAGAAAAAACAGAAGAGGGTGAAGGCTATTTTCAACGCCAAGAAGGACAGTAATGATCCGGTGCGATTCATTACCGTTATCGTACCTAAGAAAAAACCGGGTGACAGCCCTGTCATCAGCGCCAAGTTCCTCAAGGACTTCGACGGGAACGGCTTGAAGGTACAGGTGAAGGTGGGCAAGGAGAAGAAGACACTTGAATATAAGTTATAATGGACAACAAGACTTTGTTCGCGTTGCCTCTTTCGGCTCTTGCCGTTATGGGATGTGCGCAGGAAAAGGCTCCGCAGCAGCCTAATATCATTTTCATAATGACTGACGACCATACGTCGCAGGCCATAGGCTGTTATGGCGGAAATCTCATGCCTACACCTGGTATGGACAGACTGGCTGCCGAGGGTGTGCGCATGGATGCGTGCTATGCCACGAATGCTCTCTCAGGTCCTTCACGCGCATGTATCCTGACAGGTAAATTCGGCCATATAAATGGGTTTACGGATAACGCATGCCGTTTCGACGGCGATCAGCAGACACTCCCCAAACTTCTCCAGCAAGGCGGTTATACGACAGGCATAGTCGGCAAATGGCACCTTATCAGCGAGCCTCAGGGCTTCGACAGCTGGAGCGTACTTACAGGCCAGGAGGAGCAGGGGGACTATTACAACCCGGATTTCTGTGAGAATGGCGTGGATATTCAAGAGAAAGGATATGTGACCGACGTGATTACAGACAAGGCCATTGCATTCATGAACAACGCACCTAAGGATAAGCCTTTCTTCCTTATGCTGCATCACAAGGCTCCGCACCGCAACTGGATGCCGGCTCCTGAGCACCTCGGCGAGTTCAATGATGTTGTGTTCCCCGAGCCGGAGAATCTCTTCGACGATTACAGCAATCGTGGAAGCGCTGCTGCCGGCCAGGATATGAGCATAGCGCACACCCTGCGCCCTGACTGGGATTTGAAGCTTCTGACCCGTGAGCAGATGTATGCCGATACCACAAACCGCCTTGGCATGGTATACCGTCGCATGCCGCAGGCTGTCCAGGAAAAATGGGACAGTGTATATGCGGGACGTATTGCGGAATATAACAGCGGCCGTCTCGTGGGACGCGAGCTTGTAAGTTGGAAATACCAGCAATATATGCGTGATTATCTCGCGACGGTCATGAGCGTGGATGAGAGCATCTCCCGCGTGCTGGATTATCTCGAGGATAACGGCCTTCGCGAGAATACGGTAGTCGTTTATACCTCCGACCAGGGCTTCTTCCTGGGAGAGCACGGATGGTTCGACAAACGCTTCATGTATGAAGAGTGTCAGAAGATGCCTTTCATCATCAGCGCCCCCGGATATCTGCCTCAAGGCACTTCGTGTGATGCTCTTGCGATGAATGTGGACTTCGCTCCCACCTTCCTCGATATGGCCGGGCTGCCTGTTCCGGAAGATATGCAGGGATGTTCATTCTATGCGCCTCTCAGGGGAGAGACTCCGCAGAACTGGCGCGAAGCTGTGTATTACCATTATTATGAATTTCCCGCAGAGCATTCCGTGAAGCGTCATTACGGCATACGCACCGACAGATGGAAGCTTATCCATTTCTATAATGACGTGGATGAGTGGGAGCTTTATGACATGCAGGAAGATCCTCATGAAATGCATAATATCTATGCACAGGCACCAGCCGAGCTGCGCGACAGTCTGCATGCCCTCATGCAGCGTACTCAGGTGCAATTCATGGACACGGATCCTTGTGAGCGGAAGACAGTCCTCTTCAAGGGCGACAGACGTTATATGAATAGAAAATAACAATATATATGGATAGAAGGAAGTTTTTGAAAAATAGCGGATGGGCAGTGCTCGGACTTGCTGCGAGCGGCAACCTGCTGGAATCTTGCAGAGATGATAAAAGTGTGAGGAAGGTGGTTCCAGGTGAGCGCCCATATAAGCTTTTCTGGGGCGATCTGCACAACCATTGCAATGTTACTTATGGTCATGGAGATATGAGGGATGCTTTCGAGGCTGCATGCGAGCAGCTGGATTTCGTGAGCGTCACTCCTCATGCCATGTGGCCTGATATTCCCGGCAAGAATGATCCGCGTCTTTCATGGGTCATCGACTATCATGTGGATGCGTTTCGCCGGCTTCTGAATGGCAATTACGACAGATATATCGCCATGACACGCGAATATAACGACAGCGGACGCATACTCACTTTCCCCGGCTATGAGTGCCACAGCATGAAATATGGCGATCATGTGGCCCTTCACAAGAATCTGGATGCCCCTCTGGTGCATTGTACTTCTATCCCGGATTGGCTTGAGAAGTTCAGAGGTCAGGATGTTTATGTGACTCCGCACCATATGGGCTATCAGACAGGGTATCGCGGCTATAACTGGGAGTTCTTCCAGCAGGGACGCCAGACTCCTTTCGTGGAGATGTATTCGCGTCACGGTCTGGCTGAGAGCGACCAGGGTGATTATCCATACCTTCATGACATGGGTCCGCGCCAGTGGGAAGGCACCATTCAGTACGGCCTGCTCCAAGGTCATAAATTCGGCCTCATAGGCAGCACGGACCAGCATTCCGGATATCCGGGAAGCTATGGTGACGGTCGCGTAGGTGTGCTTGCAGGCTCATGCAGCCGCGATGAGATATGGAAAGGTCTGGGGGATCGCCACACCCTGTGTGCTACCGGCGATCGCATAGATGTGGATTTCCGCATCAATGATGCATTCATGGGCGATGAGCTTCGCTGCCCGGGTGCGCGCCGCATATATGTAAAGGTGGAAGGCGGCAGCAGCATAGACTATGTGGATATAGTAAAGAACGGCAGAACCATCGCACGACTCAACGGACCTCTTATCCCCGAAATGCCGAAGGGCGATACCGTGCGTTGCAAGATAAAGATGGAATACGGTTGGAACCGCGAGGAGAAATACGTTCATTGGGATGGCCGTGTATTCATCGACAAGGGCCGTGTCCTCGGCGTCCAGCCTTGTTTCAAAGGTGCCGCTTTCACCTCTCCTCAAGAGGGCGAGACAGAGTTCCATACACATGTAAACCGTATAAAGGGAGTGGGCGACCGTCAGGTGGAACTCGATATGTACACCACCAAAAACCCTAATACTACAACTTCCAGCACGCAGGCGGTCATTCTCGATGTGGAGATGCCTCTGGATGGCAGGATATACTCTGAGTTCGGCGGTCAGCAGCTCAGCCATACTCTTGGCGAACTGCTCGAGGGCTCCCGTACACATTTTATGCGCGGCTGGCTCAGTGAGGCGACACTCTTCAACCGTGCAATGCCTGAGAGCTGCTTTGCCGTAGAACACTATATGGAGGATACTGATCCGGAGAACGATACGGACTGGTACTATGTGCGAGTCCGTCAGCGTGATCAGCAGTGGGCATGGACATCTCCTATCTGGGTGGAAAGAAAATAAAAATATGTTAGGCTCTATTCTTTTGACAGCAGCTGTTTCCTGCGCGCCTTCACGCTGTGAGCAGGAACGTCCGAATATAATATGGATAATGACCGACCAGCATTGCGCCAATGCGCTCAGCTGCGCAGGCAATGCCAATGTCAAGACCCCGAATATCGACAGGCTTGCAGAACATGGCGTGCGCTTTACCAATGCCTATTGTGCCATGCCGCTCAGCGGTCCGTCTCGAGCATCCATGATAACAGGTCTCATGCCTTGCCAGAGTGGGGTATTGGAGAATGAGAAGCCTCTGCCCGAGCAGTTGCAGAGAACGACGCTTGGAGATGTGGTGCGCGGCGCCGGTTATGATTGCGCTTATGCCGGCAAGTGGCATGTGAATACCATTTCGCTGCCGTCAGAGAATGCTTTCGGCTTCGACAGGATAGCACTCAATGGTGATGCCGGTGTGGCTCCTGCTTGCGTGGAGTATCTGCAGCAGAAGCATGACAAGCCATTCTTCATGGTGGCGTCATTCATCAATCCTCACAACATATGCGAGTTCGCACGCGGCCAACGTACCCCGCATGCGGATATTCCTGTGCCATTGTCGTTGGATGAATGCCCGGAGCTTCCGGTGAACTATGCGGTGCAGCCGGATGAGCCTAAGATACTGCGTCACGAGAAGAGCCTGAACTATTCTCTGTATCCGACAGTGGATTATGAAGACAATGACTGGAGATACTACCTTTATGCATATTATCGCCTCGTTGAGGCCGTTGATGCCCAGATAGGCAGGATCGTGGATGAGATAGACCGCCAGAATCTGTGGAAAAATACGGTCATAGTGTTCATGAGCGATCATGGTGACGGTGCTGCCGCCCATCAATGGAACCAGAAGACAGCCCTGTATGAGGAAGTTGCGAATGTTCCGTTTATCGTATGTCTTCCAGGAGGCAAGAAAGCCGGTTCGCAGTCCGATGCCCTTGTGCATGCGGGTATTGACATCATGCCGACATTTGCAGCTGTGGCCGGAGTTGCAGTCCCTGAAGGCCGCAAAGGCCGCAATATCCTGAAATCCAATCTTTCCGGCCCCGCTCAAAGCCCCGAATACATTGTCACCGAAACCAATTTCAAGCAGACATCGGGTGCGTATGGCTTCATGGTGCGCACTGCCGACTATAAATATGTAATATACGATAAGGGTAAATATCGCGAGCAGCTTTTTGATATGCGTTCCGATCGCGTCGAGATGCATAATCTTGCAGCCGATCCTGCATATGCAGCCGAACTGACGCGTCATCGTGCCATTCTTTGGAATTGGGTAAATGCGCACGAACTTGCCGAGTCTGCCTGTATCAAGAAATTTCTTATGCTTCCGTAGTAATCATGAAAAGAATTATACTTGCAGCCGCAATCGCAGCGTTGTGCATGGCGTCCAGTGTGAGCGCCAGAGCGGATATCGACATTCCCAGAGGCGAACATCCGCGTCTTTATATCCGTGCGAATGAAATAGAAGCTCTCAGGGCTCGCATGGAGACTTCGCGAGGAAAGGCTATCCTGGCCGAAATGGAGCGTAACGCTGTTCCCCGCACTCCGATGGAGGAGGCGATGGATACCGATAGGGGCTTCCGCTACTATTTCAAGATGCGTGGACTTACATCGAAAGTGCAGCTGCAGGCCCTCGAATACCTGACGACGGGCAATCGTGAAGTGGCGCGCGAGGCCATAACCTCAATGCTGGACTCGCTCCAGCATACAAAGTTCGGCCGTAAGAATGATCTTTCCCGTGCGAGCGGTGTGATGATAATGACAGGTTCCATCATCTACGACTGGTGCTATCCTGAGTTTACTCCAGAGGAACGTCTGGAATATATCAGGCAGTTCAAGCGCATCGCCGGCACCATGGAGTGCGGCTATCCTCCCAAGGATAATGAACCCCTCGCGGGACACTGTTCGGAGTGGATGCTGCTGCGCGATCTGATGTCTGCCGGTATAGCCGTTTATGATGAAGACGAGGAGATCATGGGTTACATCGATTCGCTCATCACCAAGAAATATATCGCCCCGCGTAATTATATATATGCCGGGCAGAACTATCACCAGGGTACAAGCTATGTGAATGTGCGCTTCAGCAATGATCTGATAGCTCAGTGGACCGTTACAAAGTTGACGGGCAGGCCGTTGTTCAGTATGGACCAGCAATATGTGCTGTATGACTTCATATACCGCCGCCGTCCGGACGGACAGTATCTTCCTGCCGGTGACACAAATCCCGCTCCACGCAAGAAACCTGCATCTCAGGGCCTTCCAATGATGCTGGCTTCGAGCTATTATCATGACCCGTACCTTGCATACGAATATGAGATCCGCCCGAATATGGAGCCGCATTGTCTTATCCTCGAGCTGCTGTGGCGTGATTTCGACCTTAAGCCTGAAAAACCATATGACCTGCCGCTCAGCAAATACAGCCCGACACCTTTCGGCTGGATGATAGCGCGCACCGGATGGGGTGACGACTCCGTAATAGCGGAGATGAAGACCAACGAGCAGTTCGTGGGCAACCATCAGCACTTGGACGGCGGCTCGTTCCAGATATATTACAAGGGACCTCTAGCTATTGATTCAGGCTCGTATCAGGGTTCTTCCGGAGGGTATAATTCTCCACATAACAAGAATTATTTCAAGAGGACCGTTGCCCATAATTCGCTACTGATATATAACCCGGAAGAAAAATTTGCCTGTCACAATTATGGCGGAGCTGACAAGACCCCGTTCGCAGCGAATGACGGCGGGCAGCGTATGCCGGGTGAGGGCTGGAACACTTGCCGCACATTCGATGATCTCCTCAGCGATGAATATACTGTGGGAAAGGCTCTTGCGCATGCTTTCATTGGAGATGGTGACGCTCCGGATGTGACTTATCTGAAGAGCGATATCACCAAGGCATATACCGACAAGGTCAGCGACGTGCGCCGCTCATTCGTTTTTATCAATTTCAAGGATAGCAAGGTGCCAGCGGCTCTTATAGTATATGATCATATTGTAGCAGCTGATCCGGCATTCAAAAAGACTTGGCTGCTGCATAGCATAGAGGAGCCGGAGATTGCGGCGAATTCATTCATAGTGCGTCGTACCAAGAATGGTGACAGCGGTCAGCTGCGTTGTGATGTTATGCTTCCATGCAGGCACACCATCGAGAAGATAGGTGGAAAAGGCAAGGAGTTCTGGGTGGATGGGAAGAACTATCCGAACAAAGCAACTACCCGTCCTGATCCGTGCAACGAAAGGGGAGCGTGGCGTGTGGAAGTGTCTCCTGGGGAGGCCTCGGCAGAAGATTGTCTGCTCAATGTCATTCAGGTGGGTGATGATATGAGTGGGACCGCGCACAAGGTGCAGCTGATACAAAGTCCGGCAGTCAACGGAGTGTCGATAGCTGGCCGCGTTGTTCTTTTTGCCAGGGATTCAGCCGTTATGGATGGCAGAGTGTCTGTCAAGATTACAGGAAAGGGTGAGCAGGATATTCTGGTGACCGATCTTGCTGCCGGTACATGGCAGATCAAGAAAAATAAAAAGGTTCTGGGTTTGCCGGTCGATGTCAAGCCTGAAGAGGGGGTACTGCGCTTCAAAGCTGCTGCCGGTAACTATGAACTCGTTAAAGTCAGGTAGAGACCCTTTTGTTTTTAGAAAATTATTTCGTATATTTGCAACCCCAAAATTTTGGGCTATTAAAAATTATTAACAAATGCCAACTATTCAACAATTAGTTCGTAAAGGCCGTGAGACTCTCGAAGTAAAGAGCAAATCACGCGCTTTGGATGCTTGTCCTCAGAGACGTGGCGTATGCGTGAGGGTGTATACAACCACCCCTAAGAAACCTAACTCAGCAATGCGTAAGGTTGCCCGTGTACGTCTCACAAACTCTAAAGAGGTCAACGCGTACATCCCAGGCGAGGGTCACAATCTCCAGGAGCACAGCATCGTGCTGGTTCGTGGTGGTCGTGTGAAAGACCTTCCAGGTGTACGTTACCACATCCTTAGAGGAGCTTTGGATACT
>JAZRXU010000133.1:0-13048 GCA_045600345.1 Candidatus Cryptobacteroides sp.
GATGAATCTTGCCGATCTAATGAATAAATAGGTATGAGAAGGGTAGTGATGATTCTTGCTTTTTCAGTTTTCTGCGCTGCTGTGTCTGCGCAGGATATCGTAGTCGTGTCGGAGGAAGCGGATGCAGTGAACAGACAGGACAGTGTGGCGGTCGCTCCGGTGACGAAGATGATAGTCGATTCCACCCTCGTCGGCAAGAGCATATTCGATATCATGCCTGAACATGCCAAAGGCGACAGGGGTAACGTGACAGTCAGACAGTCTTATGCTACCAGACGGGCTTTCGAGCGCAGAGTGGCTGCGAATTCATTCAAAGAGGTTAGCGGCTACAGGGTCAGGATATATTTTTCCAATGCTCAGAATGCACGCTGGGAGTCTTCGGCGGCTGCAGCGCGCTTTACTGAGAAATATGGCACGTATTCTGTATATCATAATTACGTCAATCCTAATTTCAAGGTTACGGTGGGAGACTTCCGCACAAAGAGTGAAGCGCTTGAACTGCTCACTCAGGTAAAGCGTGATTTTCCTTCCGCCTTTGTGGTCAAGGATGTTATTAACGTTAAATAGACTCTATAACAGATGGCGATCAAACTGACACAGGAACTCAAACAGACTCAGCGTCTGTCCAGTCTCCAGATTCAGACTATCAAGCTGCTCGAGCTTCCGACTCAGGATCTGGAGCAGAGGATACGTCGTGAAATGGAGGAGAATCCTGTGCTGGATGAGGACTTGGAGAAGGAGCAGGAGAATGAGCAGGAAGAAGGTCAGGAGCCTCGTCAGGTGAGCCTGGATCAGTATAACGAAGACGACTCTATCCCTAATTATAAGCTCTATGTAAATAACTGGGGCAAGGATGAGAGGCCGGAGTACAATACTTTCTCTGTCAAGGACAGTTTCACTCAGAGTCTTCTGGACCAGCTTGGCTTCCGTCATCTGGACGATCATAAGAAGGCTGTCGCCGCCTTTATCATAGGGTCTCTGGATAGTGACGGCTATCTGCGCCGTGATATCGAATCCCTGGTGGATGACATGGCATTCAGGGCGGGGATTGAGGCTACCGACGATGAGGCCCTCGAGATGCTTCGCCTGATACAGGAATTCGAGCCTGCCGGTGTTGGCGCGCGTGACCTTCAGGAATGTCTTCTGATTCAGATGCGTGGTGCCAGGCCTACTGAGGCCAATGAACGTGCCCGCCGCATTCTTACGGATTTCTTCCCTGACTTTACAGCCAAGCATTTCCAGAAGATAATGCAGCGCACAGGCTGGACACAGGAGGAGATGAAAGAAGCCGTGAGCAGGATTCTGAAGCTTAATCCGGCACCTGGCGGAGATATAGATGATTCATATAATGATCAGGCGCAGCAGGTGATTCCGGATTTTGTGCTAGATCTCGTGGATGGCGAACTCAAGCTCAGTATGCCGCGTTTCAATATCCCTGAGCTCAAGATAAACAAGAAGTATGCAGACACCCTGATGGAAGCTGCCGGCAGCAATGAGCGCAGCAAGAAGGAAGCTGCAGCCTTCGTCAAGCAGAAGATGGACTCTGCCAAATGGTTTATCGAGGCTATCAAGCAACGCCGCAACACTCTCATGACTACGATGCAGACTATCGTTGACTTTCAGCATGATTACTTCATGGACGGCGACGAGTGCAATCTCAAGCCTATGGTCCTGAAAGATATAGCTGAAATCACCGGTTTTGACATCTCCACCATATCACGTGTAGTCAACTCGAAGTATATAGAAACGCATTTCGGTATATATTCTCTGAAATATTTCTTCAGCGAGGGTATGGAGAATGCAGACGGAGCATCCGTCAGTACCAGAGAGCTGAAGACCGCTCTGCAGGATCTTGTGGATGGTGAAAACAAAGAGAAGCCATTGACTGATGATGAACTTGTGGAGATGATGACGGCCAAGGGCTATAAGGTGGCTCGCCGTACCATTGCAAAGTATCGCGATCAGCTCAATATACCAGCAGCACGTCTGCGAAAGGAACTTTTATAGATTTACAGTATGGAACAGAATTCGGATAGGGTCGTCTGGATAGACTGGATGAGGGTTATTGCCTGCTTTATGGTGATGGTAGTGCACAGCACGGAACCTTTCTATCTGGGAGGCGACGGTTCTCTTATCGCTACCGAGGCTGATATGTGGTGGGCGGCAATCTGTGACTCGATGGTGCGTTGCTGTGTGCCGCTTTTTATAGTTGTATCCAGTTTTCTGCAGTTTCCCCTTCATTATGACGCTGTCACATTTGCGAAAAAACGGGCTGTGCGTATCCTTGTCCCCTTTGCAATCTGGTCCGTGTTTTATGCCCTGTACTGGGGCGAACCGGTACAGAACCTGAAAGATCTTCTGCTCAACTTCAATTATGCGGCAGGGCATTTATGGTTCGTATACATGCTCATCGGCCTGTATATCATCATGCCTCTTCTGTCTCCCTGGGCAGAAAGGGTAAGCCGTAAAGAACTCAGTATCTATATAGGACTGTGGCTTTTCACGACATTGATTCCCCTTGTCAGAGCTTGGGTGGGTGGCGCGCCGTCATCCGTCATTTATGGACCGGGCGGACTTCCCCGCACTGTCCAGTACCCGCTCTGGGGTGAAGTCAGCTGGAATTCGTATGGCACCTTCTATTATGTGAGCGGTCTTGCCGGATACATGCTTCTCGGATTATGGTTCAGACGTTATGGCTGCGATATTCATCGTGCCAGGGCGTTGAGGCTGGGTGTGCTTGGCTATTTCACAGGGCTTGTCATCGTTGCCGGCGGCTTTCTGAAGCGCGTGATGGAAACTTCAGGCGGTGTGTTCCCTGCGAGCGGATCCGTGCTGGATGCCACATGGTGGGAGACGACATGGTGCTTCGATACGATCGGTGTGGCGGTCATGACCATAGGCATGATACTCCTTTTCCAGAATATCAAGGCGGATGGCTGGTTCTATTCGCATGTCGTCATGCCTGTTTCGAAGGCAAGTTATGGCATGTATCTGGGTCATATGGTTGCGCTGGCATCATATTCCGCCCTTTTCCGTTCTCTCCCGTCGACTCCTGTAGCCATAGTTGCCACGGCCGTGTGCTCTTATGTGACGGTGGCAGTGTGTGCTGTCATTTTGCAGCGAATCCCAAAAATCGGTAAATATATCATCGGCTAGCCGGGCCTCGGCTCCGGCTGGCCGGACAAAATCATAGTAAAATCTGAAATATGAAAAAACACGTAGTAACCGTATTCTCGCTTTTTGTAGTCATGATTTGTGCCGCATATACTGCGTCTGCACAAAACGAGCCATCGCAAGAGAAGCTTCTCCTGTCAGGCTGGAGGTTTGTCAAAGGACCCGTCCAGGGTGCACAGCATCCGGATTTCAATGATTCCGGCTGGGAGAGTGTGACCATTCCTCATGACTGGGCTGTAAGCGGTCCGTTCGACAGGGAGATTGACCGTCAGGTAGTGGCCATAGAGCAGAACGGCGAGCAGGAGGCTACGGAGAAGACCGGGCGCAGCGGATCGCTGCCCTGGATAGGGGAGGGCTGGTATCGCACCTCGATCGATATTCCGGAGGGTTATTCCCATGCCGAACTTCAGTTTGATGGTGCAATGGCTGAACCTGATGTGTATCTCGATGGACAGAAGGTAGGCTCGTGGGCTTATGGATACAATACCTTTGCAATAGATATCACGGGCTTTCTGCCACGTGACCGTTCGGCGGAAGGCCGCATACTCCCCGGCAGCCATACTCTGGCCGTCCACCTTGTAAATCTTGAGGAGTCCAGCCGCTGGTATCCCGGCGCAGGCTTGTACAGACCTGTCAGGCTGCTGCTTGGCCAGAGCGTGGGCATCAAGACATGGGGCGTGTTTGCCCGCACGTCAAATGTATATGGCATCAATGAGGAAGGTACTCAGGCAGATGAGGCACTCGTGCGTGTATCTGCGGAGCTGAGAGCGGATCGTCCTGCAAGCGATATCGTTGTCCGTCATAGTCTGATGGATGCAGAAGGCAATGAGGTCGCTCGTTGCCAGATGAAGATGAACGGTTTATGTGAAACGGATCAGGTGCTCCGTGTGGCGAAGCCATGTCTCTGGAGTCCTGAACATCCGGTGCTGTACACGCTGGTCACAGAGGTGGTGGCTGACGGAACCGTCGTGGACCGTCAGCAGATCAGAACCGGTATACGCGAGTCTTTGTTCACAAAGGACGGTTATGTGCTCAACGGCCATGTCCGCAAGTTCAAGGGCGTATGCCTGCATCATGACCTGGGACCTCTGGGTGCAGCATTCAACAAGGCGGCATTCCGCCGTCAGGTGGCTCTGCTCAAAGAGATTGGCTGCGATGCGATACGTACCTCGCACAATATGCCGGCTCCATGGCAGATGGATATCTGTGACGAGATGGGTATGATGGTGATGGCGGAATCGCTGGATACATGGATAATGCCTAAATGCAAAAATGGCTATGGACGTTTCTTTGAACAGTGGTGGGAGCGTGATTTCACAAATCTTGTACTTGTTCATCGCAATCACCCCAGCATAGTGATGTGGTCAATCGCAAATGAAGTGAGCGAACGTCATGAACCGTCAGGCCTGGAGTATACCCGCAAGATCCAGGATGTGATCCATAAGTACGACCCGACACGTCCATGTACCATGGGCATGAACAGTGTGGAGAATGTATATGACTCAGGCGTGGCCCAGGCATTGGATATCCCGGGATTCAACTATCATGTCTTCGGATATCCCTATGCATACAGACATGCTCCGCAGGGTTGGATTCTTGGCACGGAGACAGCCTCTACCGTGTCCAGCCGTGGCGTATACAAATTCCCGGTGAAAGAGAATTATGGAGATGCATTTGAGGATGGCCAGGTGTCAAGCTACGATATAGAATCATGCATATGGAGCAATCTTCCGGATGATGACTGGATGTGGCAGGATAAGGCTCCTTGGGTTTTGGGAGAGTTCGTGTGGACTGGATTCGACTATCTTGGCGAGCCGACTCCTTATGATGAGTACTGGCCTTCACGTTCAAGTTACTTCGGTATTTATGATCTTGCAGGTCTTCCTAAAGACAGGGCGTATCTGTATCGTACCCACTGGGCTCCTGAGAAAGAGACCCTTCATGTGCTGCCACATTGGAATTGGAAGGGCCGTGAAGGGGAGATTACTCCGGTGTTTGTCTATACCAGCTATCCGGAGGTCGAAATTTTCATCAATGGCAAAAGTCAGGGACGTCTCAAACACCAGGATGTCAGCCTGGAGGAATATGCATCGGACATCATACAGGTCAAGTCTCCGTGGGGAGAGATGATCAACTTCTCAAATCCGGATGCGACGGGAAACAGGTTGGACCGTTATCGTCTGCGCTGGATGGATACGGTATATGAACCGGGAGAGCTGAAGGTGGTGGCGTATAATGAAGATGGCTCTGTGGCTGCCCAGAAGGTGATGCGTACTGCTGGTAAGCCTCATCATATTGAGCTGGTTGCAGACCGCACGGTTCTTGCGGCAACTCCATTGGATAAGGATGGGAAAGCTCTCGATACTCCGGATATGGCATTTGTGACCGTACGTGTTGTGGATAAGGATGGCAATCTGTGCCCCGATGCAGCCAATCAGCTGTCTTTTGCTGTCAAGGGAGCCGCTGCGAGGTTCAACTCATGCTGCAATGGCGATGCAACATCGCTGGAAGTGTTTGTCAAGCCTACCATGAAGGCCTTTCATGGCGAGCTTGTGGTGGTGGTCGAGGCTGCTTCCATATCAGGCGATGCCGTTTTGAAAGTCACCTCACCTGGTCTTAAGGCGGCTTCGCAGACTATCGTGGTGCGGTAAATATATTTGGTGCGCATTTTGCCCGGTATCTCAAGATTTGCCTTCGCTGCTGTCGCAGCTCGGCACATCCCCCTTCGCCTGCGGCGGGCGGGTCAATATAGAAATAAAGGCCAGTTTCAAGCAAGCTTGGACTGACCTTTATTTCTATATTGGTTGAGATAGGGGGATTCGAACCTCCACAGACAGAACCAAAATCTGTAGTGCTACCATTACACCATATCTCAATTCCAGGTGCAAATGTAGCATATTTTCGTGAGATACACAAGAATTACTATTCCTCTCCGAGGAACATAGGATCCCAGCAAGGGAGAGGTACGGGACGGTTGCGTGAGTCTACGAGTTTAAGGACGTCCGCAGGGACATATTTGCGGTCTACGACAAGGCGGAACATATAGTTGTCGAACCATTCGTCCGTCATGATGATGTGTCCTTTGTAGCCGGAAGTCGCGCCCCAGCTGTTCTCTACCATCCATTTTACAGGCACGCCGTCTTTCAGATCCACAGCCATGAGGGTCATGGCGTGTGAAGATCCGCTGGCGTGAGTCATGATGCGCTCTTTCTTGTCCATGGTCTGCTTGTAGCCGAGGAGCGATTCGTGGTCGAAGTTCGCCAGGTCGGCGACTCCTTTTGTACGGTTGAGGAATTTGGCTACATCGCATGAGAAGTACATTGCGTCGCCGCCTTTGATGGATGCGATGGCCATCTCCTTGATACGCTCTATGGGAAGGTTGACATACAGCCAGTTCTGACCGTCATACAGGTGTCTGTCGTATTGTATCTCATATACAACGCCGTACTCGCGGCTGGGATCGTTCATGAGCATGACATAGTCGTGATTCAGGTCGAAACCGCACATCTCGTTGTAGAATTCGATTGGAGTATAGGTCTTGCCTTTGAATTCAAAGGATGTCGGAGGTACACCCAGACAGAGGGCGAGAATATGGTAAACCTCTTTCAGGGTTTCTACCTTTTTAGCCTGGAGATATGCAGGAAGCTGTTTTGTCTTGATGCCTTCAGGAGTCTTGCGAAGTTCGAGACCGCTCTGACGAAGCAGAATCTTCAGCTGCGCAGCCATCTGCGATGTGCTGTTGGATACGAATGTCTCAGGCATTGCGTCCGATGGTACGACACCATATTTCATCACAAGGTTGGCAACGCCTGTGAATGTGCCTCCGTCGCTGATGGGATTGCTGAACAGCCAGTCCACCTCGCGGTCGCTCATGTCTTTGTCTCGTGTGTCGATTACAGCCTGAAGGAAAAGATTGGCCTTCTCGAGCTGGTCGTAGAAGAAGCAGTAGTTCTGGCTGAACTGAAAGTCTCCGAGGTCGTGCTTTTCAATGGCTGAGGCGCGGAGCACGTTCAGGCCGGTGAAAAGCCAGCATCTTCCGCTCTGCTTCTGATCGGTGATGCCCCTTGTCTTCACACGGTCAGAGAAGTCAGTGTCGATCATAGCCGCATTCTCTGCATTGGCAGCCAGTGTGTTGATGGCTGTGGAATTGATGGCGTTGCGCAAGGCTTTGTCAGCAGCAGTGCCCTGCCATCCTTTTGAAACCTCAGAGAGCATCTCCGCTGAAATGCCGCCCTCGTTCTGGGCTGCAGCGATACCGCAGAATCCGATCGCGGCAATCATCATTAAAAAGCACTTTTTCATAGTAAATCAATTTCCGCAAAATTAGTGAAAAATTTTTTAACTATATTTGTAGGTTATGGAAAGAAAACTGTTCCTTATAGACGGCCATTCTCTGATATTCAGAATGTACTATGCCTTTTTCCGCCACCCTATGATCAACTCGAAAGGGGTGGATGTCTCTATCTTGTTCGGGTTTGTGAAATACCTGCTTGAGCTTATAGAGAAAGAGCATCCTACGCATCTGGCTGTCTGTTTCGATCCTCCATGCAAGACGTTTCGCCATGAACTGTTCCCTGAATACAAGGGTACGCGTCAGGCCACTCCCGAGCTTGTCAAGGAAGCCCTTGATCCGCTGATAGAACTCTGCGAAGCTATGGAAATTCCGGTACTCATGGTGCCCGGATTCGAGGGTGATGACGTGCTCGGTGCCATGGCTGTCCGCAGTGCGAAAGAGGGAGTGGATGTGTATATGGTTACGCCGGACAAGGATTTCGGTCAGCTTATAAATGAACGTATCCGCCAGTTCAAGCCAGGTAAATCGGGAGGTGATAACGAGATCCTGGGTCCTTCGGAGCTCTGCGCAAAACTGGGGCTCGACAGCCCGGCTCAGGTCATAGATATGCTTACCCTGTGCGGCGATTCGGCAGACAATGTGCCTGGCGTGAATGGAGTAGGCGAGGTGGGTGCCTCGAAGCTTATCAGACAATATGGCAGTGTAGAGAACATATATGCGCATCTTGATGAGCTCAGCGCCAGCCAGAGGGCGAAATTCGAGGCTGCGCGCGATCATATCGAGCTGAGCAAGACGCTGGTTACCATCAGGACAGACATACCTCTCGATGTTACCTTGGAGGATATGGCCATTACTGCTGCACACAGTGCAAAGGTGCTGGATCTGTTCAATCATTATGAATTCACGTCTCTGAAGAAGTATATTCATCTGGCAGATGGACAGCAGGAAAAGGCTCAGAAGGTAGAGCGACGCTCTCTCGAGTGGACTGTTGTGAGCCCATCCGAGATTTGTACCATTGCCTCTGCCTCCGGCAAGGCGTCAGTGATTGTACAACCATCCTCTGATGGAGTATTCTCGGATGTCCGCATAATGACCGTCGCGTGTGAGCGTGATGGAGGATATTTCGTTTCAGATGGTCCTGCCGGACAATACAAGACGATTCTGGAAGATGCATCGGTAGTGAAGTGCGGCTATGATCTTAAGTTGGCTGTCAATCTGTTCCGTAACCATAATATGGAAATGGCCGGAGTGCTTGATGATATCGCGCTCATGCATTATCTGATAGATCCGGAGAAGAGCCATAAGGTGGAGGTCCTGAGCCGTGCTTTCCTGAATGTGAACCTCGAAGAAGACGAAGAGCCTCAAGGACAGGAGGAATCTCTTGGCCTGTTCGATATGCTCGATGAAGCATCGGAGGTGAAACCCAAGGATTGTTTCAAAGAAGCGGTGGCTATATTGCTTCTTGATGAGACGCTGCGCTGCCAGATGAATGATCTGGGAGTGACATCTCTTTATGACAAGATAGAGGAACCGTTGCAGCATGTGCTTGCCGACATGGAGCGCGAGGGCGTGAAGGTGGATCTTGGCTCTCTGAGACAATATGCCGCCGGACTCAGTGTCGAACTTAATGAAATAGAAAGCCGTGTGCGTCAGATGTGCGGCGAGCCGGATCTTAATGTTTCGTCTCCCAAGCAGGTCGGTGTCATGCTTTTCGAGCATTTGCGCATAGATCCGCGCATGAAGCCAAAAAAGGATGCGCGCTACACATATCCTACAGATGAGGAGACCTTGCAGAACTATGCAGAGACCAATCCCATAATAAATGAGATACTCGAGTACCGCGCTGTAAGGAAGCTTCTGAATACTTATATCGAGCCTTTCGGCGAGTGGATTTCTCCACGGGACGGACGTATACATACGACCTTCAATCAGGCACTGACTGCTACAGGACGCCTGAGCTCGTCACGCCCTAATCTGCAGAATATACCTATACGCACAGAGAGGGGCAGGGAGATACGCAAGGCGTTCGTCGCTTCGTCACCAGACAAGGTCATGGTTTCTGCCGATTATTCTCAGATCGAGCTTCGCCTCATGGCGCATTTCTGTGGGGATGAGAATATGCAGACAGCTTTCCGGGAAGGAAGGGATGTGCATGCAACCACTGCTGCCAAGATTTTCAACGTGCCTCTTGAGGAAGTCACTGACACGATGAGGCGCACGGCAAAGACTGCCAATTTCGGTATTATATATGGTATATCCGCCTTCGGACTTGCGCAGCGTCTGCGCATTCCGCGTGTGGCGGCCAAGAAGATCATAGAGGATTATTTCGCAGGCTTCCCTACCATACAGCAGTGGATAGAGCAGACTAAGGCTGATGCTTCTGCAAATGGATATGTGCAGACCCTTTTCGGCCGAAGAAGATATCTTCCGGAGATAAATTCAAGAAACGCCACCGTGCGTGCATTGGCAGAGAGGAATGCAGTGAATGCACCTATTCAGGGTACTGCTGCCGATATAATAAAGGTGGCGATGAATAATGTCGCTGCCCGCATCAGAAAGGAAGGACTGGATAGCCGCATGGTGCTGCAGATACATGATGAGCTTGTGTTCGAGGCCCCCCGTGCAGAGGTGGAGCGCCTTACAGGGCTCATAAAGGAAGAAATGGAAAATGTCATCACTCTGTCCGTACCTCTTACGGTGGAGTGCAATTATGGAGAGAACTGGCTTGAAGCTCACTAATCATACGGATGACCAGCTGGCTGTTCTTGCAGCTTCAGGCGAGCAGAGCGCGTTTCTTGTGCTGTACGACCGCTATAAGGTGGGCGTGCAGGTGCATGTATCTCGCTTTATCCCTGTTCGCGAAGAGGCGGAGGATGTGGTTCTGGAGAGCTTTCAGAAGGCATTCTCGCAGATTGGGAACTATAATCCGGAGTATAAGTTCAGCACATGGCTGTATCGTATTGCCCGTAATACGGCCTTCGATCATATCGAGAGCATAGGCAGGATGAGCAGCAATATGCCAATGAATTCGATAGATGACGACAGCGTGTCGCTCCATAATCTCGCAGCAGCTACTGGCGATCCGGAGAGTGATGTGATACGCAGCCAGGAATATGACAAGATGGTTGCGGCAATCAACGGCCTCTCCGAGACATACCGCAAGGTAGCTCAGATGGTGCTGCTGGATAATTTCGGATATCAGGAGGTGGCGGATGCCACAGGCCTGCCGCTTAATACGGTCAAAACGCGTGTCAAAAGGGCTAAGGAAGCCCTGATGAAAGTAATGGACGAACAGGAGGAAGATATATGGTAAACATGCCGGACTACCTTGTTGCAGACAAGATACAGCAATGCGTCGAGCGTGCTTCCCGCGTGGATTTCGGGAAGATGTGCGCTCTTTATCGTGAGTGGAATGACAAGATAAATGTCATATCCCGCAAGGATATCGACAATGTGTTCGAGCATCATATCCTTCATTCGCTATGCATAGCGTTTTATTTGGAAAGCGAGTGCCCGGAGGCTTTCGGATCCTGGGTTGAAGGAGGCGTTTCTGTCCTGGATGTCGGTTGTGGAGGGGGATTCCCGGGCATTCCTCTTGCTGCCATGTTCCCGAATGTAAGATTCACGCTGTGCGACTCCATAGGCAAGAAGGTTCTGGTTGCTCGGGAAGTGGCATCTGCGATGGGGCTGAACAATGTCGAATGTGTGAATTGCAGGGTGGAGCAATTGCCGGGCTCGTGGGATTATGTGGTGTCCCGTGCGGTAACATCGCTGGATAACTTTCTGCCGTGGGTTTTCGGAAGGTTTTCGCAAAGCATACTCTATCTGAAGGGAGGTGATATAACTCCTGAGCTGGAGGCCTGCTGGAAGAAGTATGCCAGGAAAATGCCTTCGGCCGTAACATGGAATGTGGACTCTGTGCTTGCAGATGAATACTTTAAAGAAAAATTGGTGGTAAATTTGGCGAATTCCCAAAAATAAATTAAATTTGCAGTCCCAATTTTGTGAAAAATAAAAAATCAAAGATATGAAAAGAACATTCCAACCTTCACAGCGCAAACGCCGCAACAAACACGGCTTCCGCGAGAGAATGGCCACTGCAAACGGCCGCAGAGTTCTGGCAGCTCGCCGTCGTCACGGTCGCAAGAAACTCACAGTTTCTTCAGAGGACAGATTCTAAAATGAAGGTTAGCCGGATGGTTAACCTTTTTTATTTCAAAATGACGGTTGGTAATATATGACAGCAGAGGACAGCAGGTATATGCAGGCTGCGTTGGATCAGGCGCAACGTGCTATGGAAAGCGGTGAGGTGCCGATTGGCGCTGTGGTTGTGTGCCGCGGACGTATTGTTGCCACAGGGCATAACATGACAGAGACTTTGTCAGACCCGACGGCGCATGCGGAGATGATAGCACTCACTGCTGCGTGTGACGCTGTGGGTGGCAAGTATCTCAATGATTGTACGCTTTACGTGACAGTTGAACCTTGTCCTATGTGTGCGGCTGCTCTCGGGTGGGCTCAGCTCGGCCGCCTTGTCTATGGCGCCGCTGATTCCAAGCGTGGATATTCATTGTTCCAGCCCAGCCTTCTTCATCCGAAAACTCAGGTTGAGACGGGTGTACTTGAGAATGAGTGTTCTTCTCTAATGAAATCTTTTTTTGTCTCAAGGCGTTAGCGAAGCATTTTGGGTATACATCTAAAAGAATGAGAGTCAGTCCGGAAAATGGGCCGACTCTCGTGTACTAAAACCTAAACCTTGAACAATAGATGCACAGGTGTTAAGAAATGTTGCATCTAATTTGTAGTTTTTTTCATAAAAAGCGTAAAAATGACTAACTTGCAGCGAATTTAAGACCTGACCCTTGATAATGAAACAATTACGTTTCATATTTTCTGTATTGTTTATCGTGTCTTTCTGTGTGTTCTCAAGCGCACAGCCTAGGTTCGACGGTGGCTTCATGTATCAGCCTTTCCGTCGTTCGGGCATGACAAAATCGGGCGACGGCTCATACAGGATTCTCGTAATTCCCGCACAGTACAAGGATGTGTCATTCTTCTACAAGAAAGACAATTTTGTGAAAATGCTCACTGTTGACGGCTATTCCGAGTTCGGAGGTCATGGCTCTGCCAAAGAGTATCTCCAGGACCAGGTGGGTGCGCAGGTCGATATCTATGTCGCGAATATCGTGACAGTCAAGGATAATCGCGCGACCTATGGTAAGAATGATGCCAAGGGGAATGATTCAAAGGCGGGAAGTTTCATTGCAGAAGCATGTCTGGCCGCAGACGAGGAGGTGGATTTCTCAGAGTTTGACAGCGATGGAGATGGCTTCGTTGACAATGTGTTCGTGTTCTTCGCCGGCGAGGATGAGGCGCAGTGCAGGAATGAACATCCTGAGTACATGTGGTCTCACAGCTATAATCTGATCAATAGCAATTATGGCAGTGCGCTTGAGCTTGACGGGGTAAAGGTCAACAACTATGCGTGCGCTGCGGAGATTTACAGGAAATATGCGTCTGCAACATCTGCGGAATTCGATCCGAAGATGGCCCCGATAGGTACATTCTGTCATGAGTATC
>JAZRXU010000134.1:0-4398 GCA_045600345.1 Candidatus Cryptobacteroides sp.
AGTCGAATTCTGCGGCCTGACCGATGACAATAGGGCCTGAGCCGATGACCATTACTTTCTTTATATCATTTCTGCGTGGCATAGCTTATTCCTCCATCATATTAACAAACCTGTCAAAGAAATCAGTCTCTTCCGGACCAGGACCACCCTCTGGGTAGAACTGTACGGCATACACCTTGTCCGCCTCACAGGCAACGCCCTCTACTGTGCCGTCTGAAGGATCCCTGTAAGTTACAGTGAGTCCTGCCGCAACTGCAGAAGCCTCATCGATTGCATAATTGTGATTATGCTCCGCAGTGATGATGCGCTTAGCACCCTCAGGACGCACCGGATGACCGCCATGATGGCCGGCCTTCATCTTATAAACCGAAGCGCCATATGAAAGAGCTATGAGGGAGCATCCGAGCTGTATGCCGAACACTGGAAGCTTGCCCTTGAGAGTATTGATGACATCCACAACGGCAGCGGCATGTGCAGGATTGCCGGGACCGCTGGATATGAGCACGCCATCAGGATTGAAAGCCAGTATCTCTTCGGCGGAAGAGCATGCGGGAACGATGGTGACATTGCATCCGCGACGCTTGAGAGCAGCTATCACGCTCTGTTTGACGCCACAATCCAGGACAACCACATCGTGAACATGCTGCGCGACACGGCTGATCCAGCGTTTGCTGCATGACACATGAGCTACAGCATCCTTATCTTCCTCGAAGGCAGCTATGAGTGCCTGAGCCTCTTCAACAGGCATTTCCTCGGGAACGATGGCAGCCTTCATGGTACCCTCCTCACGGATGATGCGCGTCAGCATGCGGGTATCCACACCTGTCAGACATGGGACATTCTGATCTTCAAGATACTCTGAGAGAGTCTTGGCATACCGGAAGTTCGATGGAGTATCGCTGCACTCACGAACTACCAGACCGGCAAGCCTGGATGACTTGGCCTCGAAGTCCTCATTCGTGATGCCATACTGGCCCATCAGAGGATATGTCATGACGATAATCTGACCTGCGTAGGACGGATCCGAAATTACCTCCTGGTAGCCTACCATGGAAGTATTGAACACCAGCTCTCCACAGACAGCTTTCTGCGCACCGGCACTTATGCCATGCATCTGTCTGCCATCAGGAAGAACGAGTTTCATTTTTACAGTTTCGCTCATATGTTAAAGTTTATATATAATCTTTCCTTTATATACGGTCTCCAGGCAACGTCCATAGACCTCCCATCCATCGAAAGGGGTACTATGGCCCATGCTCACGAAGTTGCCGCTGTCTATGACATACGGAGTGGCAACCTCATACACGCAATAATCTTCCTCACCCGTCCCCAGACGGAAACGGCGGCGTGGAGCATAGCTCATAAGGTCGAAAAGCTTCTCCAGAGGGATGATATCCTTGCGGACGAGATTGGTATACAGAAGCGGGAAAGCGGTCTCGAGGCCTACAATACCCATGGCGCTCCCAGCCAGGCCGCGCGATTTCTCTTCTGCAGAATGCGGAGCGTGATCGGTGGCTATCATGTCTATGGTTCCGTCAAGTATGCCGTCGATGAGCGCCCTGCGGTCTTCGCTGCCGCGGAGAGGAGGATTCATCTTGAAACGTCCATGCTCCTGGATATCCTCATCACAGAGGAGGAGATAATGCGGACCTGTCTCACATGTGACATTGACGCCTCTGTCCTTGGCGCGGCGTATCACGTCCACACTCTCTTTCGTGGATATATGGCATACATGGTATGCACAGCCTGTCTCTTCCGCAAGCTTGAGATCACGGGCTATCTGGCCCCATTCGCTCTCGCTGCATATACCCTTGTGGCCATGCGCAGCGGCATAGACGCCATCATGTATGTAACCGCCGCGAAGCAGAGAATTATCTTCGCAATGGGCCGCAAGTATACAGTCATTCTCCGCGATAAGCTCCATGGCCCTGCGCATCACCCTCTCATCCTGCACCCCGCTGCCGTCGTCAGAAAAAGCGACGACGTGGCCTTTCAAAGAAGCCACGTCGACCAGTTCGAGGCCTTTTCGGCCAACAGTTATGCTTGCGTATGGACGTATGTCAATGACGGAATCCCTGGCAATGATCTCTTCCTGGACTGCGAGATGTTCCAACGAGTCGGGCACAGGGTCAAGATTGGGCATCGTGGCAACAACGGTATAGCCTGCCGATGCAGCGGCCTGAGAGCCCGATTTTATCGTTTCCTTGTAGCTATATCCAGGTTCACGGAAGTGGACATGGATATCTACAAATGCGGGACAAACCACGCAGTCTGTCCCGTATGAAGTCTCCCTTTTCATTGGGATACAAAGTTACGCGCAGAAATCCTTTCCACCAAATTTTTTTATCAACATCTACATGTTGAAAACTTTATTGAAAAATAGTTGCACGAGCGTGTTTTCTATAGTAAATTTGCGCTTTAATTTTTCGTTCGCATGAAAGTCAGCGTCATCATGGGCTCCACTTCAGATCTCGAAGTAATGTCGGCAGCATTCACGACATTGGAGCAATTCGGCATCCCCTACGAAAAGAAGGTCATAAGCGCTCACCGCGCACCAGCGCTCCTGGCAGAATATGCCTCATCAGCCCGCGACAGAGGAGTTGATGTCATCATAGCAGGAGCCGGCGGAGCAGCACACCTTCCAGGGGTCACCGCAGCATACACCACCATCCCTGTTATCGGAGTGCCTATAAACGGCAAAGCATTCGGCGGAATGGACGCTCTCCTGTCCATAGTGCAGATGCCTTCCGGCATACCGGTTGCCACAGTGGGCGTGAACGGAGCCAAGAATGCAGCCCTCCTCGCAGCCTCCATCATATCGGTGGGCAATGCCGAGATCGCCGAGAAACTGTCGCACTTCCGACAGCAACAGACACAAGCTATCTTAAATACAGAAATCTAAATCCGTCAATATGAGCGCGAATATCAGAATTTATGTCGAGAAAAAGCCCGGGTTCAGAGTCGAAGCAGAAAGCCTTCGCCGCGAACTGAACGAAAACCTCTCCCTCGACATAAGGGATCTCCGTTACCTAAATGTCTATGACCTAGCAGGTTTCGATACTGAACTCCTGGAGAGATGCAAATACTCCGTTTTCGGCGAGATCGTGACAGACACCGTAAGTGAAGCCATCGAACTCGATGGCAAGAAATATCTGGCAGTGGAATATATTCCGGGACAATTCGACCAGAGAGCAAGTTCAGCAGTAGACTGCGTACACCTTATAGATCCGGCGGCCATTGTGAAGATTCGCAGCAGCCGTCTGCTTGTTTTTGATGACGCCGTGAGCGAGGCCGACATAGAGGCCATAAAGCACTATTACATCAATGCGGTGGAGAGCCGTCAGAAAGATCTGAGCAAACTATCGCTTGAAGAAAACGCTGACGTCAAACCGTTGGCATGCCTTGACGGATTCGTGGACATGCCGGTGAGCGAGTTTTCCGCATTCTGCAAAAAATGGGGCCTTGCCATGAACAGCGATGACCTCGCAGAGGTGGTGCGTTATTTCAAGGGCGAGGGACGCAATCCAAGCGAGACGGAGCTTCGCATCCTGGATACATACTGGAGCGACCATTGCCGCCATACAACCTTCACCACAGAGCTTACCTCTATCAAGGTGGATGACTCCTTCGTACGCGAAGAGATCGAAAACGAGCTCGGAGAGTTCCACGCCATGCGCAAAGAACTCGGACGCGAGGGTAAGAGCCTCTGCCTGATGGAACTTGCGACTATCGGAGCACGATACCTTCGCAAGAAAGGCCTGCTCGACGACATGGAGCAGAGCGAAGAGAATAATGCATGCAGCATATTCGTAGATGTGGACGTAGACGGAGTGCAGGAGAAATGGCTTCTCCAGTTCAAGAACGAGACTCACAACCACCCTACCGAGATCGAGCCGTTCGGCGGCGCGGCAACATGTCTGGGAGGCGCCATACGCGACCCTCTGTCTGGCCGTTCATATGTATATCAGGCAATGCGTGTCACAGGAGCCGGCGACATCACCAAGCCCGTATCCGAGACCATTCCGGGCAAACTCCCGCAGAAGGTCATCAGCCGCACCGCGGCCCACGGCTACAGCAGCTACGGCAACCAGATAGGTCTTGCCACCACACACGTACGCGAAATATATCATGATGGATATACAGCCAAGCGTCTGGAGATAGGCGCCGTGGTGGGTGCAGTGAAGGCCGATGCAGTACGCCGCGAAAGCCCGGCTGCCGGCGACGTGATACTCCTCCTGGGAGGACGTACAGGTCGTGACGGCATCGGCGGTGCTACGGGATCATCCAAAGAGCACACCGAAGCATCTCTCGAGACTTGCGGCAGCGAGGTACAGAAAGGCAACGCGCCTGAGGAGCGCAAGCTCCAGCGTCTGTTCCGCCGTCCGGAAGTTACGAAAC
>JAZRXU010000135.1:0-5779 GCA_045600345.1 Candidatus Cryptobacteroides sp.
CTCCATATCGATGAAGCGTCATACTGCTTATACCGCGATCCAGGACGGCAAATCTGCTGAAATCTTTATCGTACATCATAAATCCGTTTAACGTCAAGAACTAAAGAGTACCGAATATGCGGTCTCCACAATCACCCAAACCAGGAACAATATATGCATTCTCATTCAGGCATTCATCCACAGATGCCGTGTAGATATCTACATCCGGGTGAGACTCCTGCAGCTTTGCAATACCCTCTGGAGCAGCTACGAGACACATAAACTTGATACGGGTCACTCCCCTTTTCTTGAGCATATTGACAGCATCGACAGCACTGCCGCCAGTAGCCAGCATGGGATCGACGAGCAGAACATCACGTTCAGCAATATCCTTTGGAAGCTTGCAAAGATACTCGACAGGCATATGGGTCTGCTCATCACGATACATGCCTATCATTCCCACAGGAGCATTGGGCATAATGTTCACAAGACCGTCCACCATTCCTATACCGGCTCGCAGGATAGGAACTATGGTCAGCTTCTTACCACGTATCTCCTTTCCTACTGCACGGCATATGGGAGTCTCTATCTCCTTATCAGCAAGCGGGAGATCTCTGGTAAGTTCATACCCCATGAGCATGCCGATCTCCGCGAGCAGTTGCTTGAAATCCTTGGTGGAAGTATTCTTATCGCGCATAATCGTGAGCTTATGCGCTACAAGAGGATGATTTATGACAATTACCTGACTCATATATCAACTATAATGTCCATTTATTACTACAAACGTAGTAAAAATTCTTCTAAATTCTGCATATTTAGCGCAAATTATGCCTGAAACATTTTTGTTATAACGAAAAACAATTTAGTTTCCTACCTTATTTTATAGAGTTTTAGAAATGTCTAAAACCAATAAACGACTCTTGATCCAGTTCATCAGGAAGATTGGCGAAAAACAGCCCAGAATCTTTATCTTCGACAATTTTTCCTATCACATAGTGAGGTATTTCCAAGCATTTTTCAGCCTCAGCATCCATAGTGAAAAGCAGTTCATAATCCTCCCCGCCACAAAGAGCTTTCTCATAAACAGACATGCCGTAATTTCCGCAATATCTGCGTGCTTCCTGCGATATGGGAAGCTGCCAGACATCCACTATGGCACCAACTTGCGAAGCCTCGAGGATATGACGCAGATCAGAGGCTATACCATCCGAAATATCCATCATGGCATGCACCCCTTCAGTATGCGCCAGCATACGGCCTTCATTTACGCGAGGATATGGAAAATAATGGCGCTCGACAAGAGCCATGGCATTTTCATCCGGCTCCACCCCTTCCGAAACGCGTTTAAGCACCGCATCCAAGCCGAGACCGGAATCGCCCAGATTACCTGTGACACATATCACATCCCCGGGCCGCGCACCGCCACGAAGGAGCGTAGAACCGACCTCACAACGGCCTAAAACGGTCACACATATGCATATGCGGTCTTTCGAAGCCGTGGTATCTCCTCCGAGCAGTGGAAAGCCGTAACGCTCCGAAATATCCTTATAACCGCGCATGAATTCATCCAGCCACGCATCCGGCAGATCTTTGGGAAGCGCCAAGGCCAGAAACGAGCCGACAGGAGAACCTCCCATAGCCGCAATGTCGCTGAAATTCACAGCTGCACTCTTCCACCCTAGCTGATATGGCGTGATATCCTCACGCAGAAAATGGCTCCCCTCCACCAGCATGTCCGTGCTTACAAGGGTCTCACTACCGCTTTCATTGGGGATTATGGCACAGTCATCTCCTATCCCGACATAGCCCTGAGGGGCCTGAAACAGGGATTTTATCTTGTCTATAAACTCAAACTCGCCTTGGTTCATTGTCTATCCTCCTCCAATGGACACAAGCTTTTCTGCCACCTGAAATAGCCATAAAAGGCAAGCACTGTATAAACTGCATAGAGCCCGGCATAGCCGTATATTCCTTTATATATGTACAATCCTGTGCTTACTGCATCCACAACTGCCCATACCCACCACTGTTCTATCCACTTGCGGGAAAGCATCACCATGGCTACGATGCTCAGAGTGGTCGTAAAACTGTCGGTATTGGGCACGGTACTATTGGTATAGGTAATCAGTATCCATCTTATGATCAAGAATATAGCCACCGAGGCAACACCTAAGACAGGCCACAGCGCCATTGGAGTGCGGCTGATAGGAAGCTCAGAGCCATGCCCATCTGCATTACCGGCAGACTTACCTCCCCATGCCCAGGCACAGAAGCCGTAAACAGCAATGATCACATAGTATATATCTATGCCGAAATCAGCATACAAGCCAGCTTTCCAATATACAAAAAGGGAAATGATTGGCATAATTATACTACTGAGCCACATCCACTTAGACGCCTTTATCTCTTGTATTAGATAAAGTACACCTATAGCGGTACCAAGTACCTGTAGAGGGTTATCGGCCAGGTATGTCCAGAGGGCTTCCATATAGTATGCTAGAAGTGTATTGCAACGCTGCCTATTGCCGTGAATCCGGCAGCTGGCACAAAGCCGATCTGAGTATGCCTGTTACCATTGGTGTGACCATAGCTTCCCGCAACGGCACTGTACACCCAGCCGCCCTGTGCGAAATGACTGTTGAAGATATTGCCCAGCTTAAGACCGAAGTCCACACTGCGCATCCACTCCTTGCCTATGTTCCAGCTGTAGCCCAGCGTGATATCGCTGAATGTGTAACCTGGAAGGCTGCGCTCCTTATTCTGTGTATTGTCAAGATACTGACGTGACACATATGAAGTATGCCATGCAGCCTTGGCACCCTTCAGGAAACGGAAAGTGGCATCGATACCGGCAACGCATGATGGAGAAAATGCCAGAGTGCTGTTGTCATAATGATAGCTTATAGTCTCACTGCCGTCAAACGGCTCCCCTTTCACGTTCTTGCCGCCATTCCAGTCATTACCTTCCCAGTTGTCCCAATCCTCTACAATCTCCGTAAAATCAAGTATGCGGTTACGGCTGAGGGCAAGGGTTCCATCGAGGGTAAACCACTTCACAGGAGTATATCCGGCAGCGAATTCAAGGCCCATGCGGTATGATTTCGGGATGTTTGTCGTGAGTTTCTCGCCGATATCGCTTACAAGACCCGTCTGAACGAACTGATTCTTATAATGCATGTAATATGCCGTCACGCCCGCCTCAAACTTCTGGCCCGTATAGGTATAACCCAGTTCTGTATCTATCAGCCGTTCAGGCACAGGAGCCTCCTGATATCCGTTATCGGTGAAATTATTACGCTCCGGCTCACGATTGCTCATGGCCACAGAAGCGAACACGTCATGTCCGTTCTTATGGAAGCTCAAGCCTGCCTTGGGATTGAAGAAGTGATACTGTTTATCCACATCCAGATGATGGTTCTCCCATGGGCCGGCCTTGCTGCTGCCGCCATCCGCCTTAACGAACTTGTCATTGATACCCCAGGTACGGAAACGCACATACCTATACTGAAGATCAGCAAATGCCGTGATACAGTCCAACCATGTATATGAGAACTTGGCATACGCACTGACATCGGTTTTGACAGCATCAGAATCATAATACTGTCTTGGTTCAAGGCCTGCAGGCTTGTTGACAGCCACAATCTCAGGAAGAGCGGCTGCCACCGCATCGTCAGCTATATATGTCAGATAGCCGAAGTGGTTACCGTTGAAGTTCTGCGCGCTGACTCCTGCAATGAAGTTGATTGCGCCCCTTGTGTATGTCGTATTGACAATAGCGCCATAAGTATGCTGACTCAGGCCTTTCATACGCACGAAATCGGTAGTCGTCTTGCCCTTTGCATTCCACAGATCCTGAAGACCGAACTTCTTGAGCTTGTTCTGGTAGCGGAATTCGTCATAATAGCCATAGCCATATGTATAGTGCCCGGAAACATTCAGTTTCCAATAATCATCAATAGCCCACGCGAGAGACAGGATATTATGGTCCTGGGTAAAGTTATCCGTGGTCTTTTCCCAAGGTGTACCGTCTTTCACCCTGTAACGCTCGGTTATATAATTTCCGTTCGCATCCTTTGCGAAACCGGTATCCTCAGTTGGCACGAGAGTTTCATACAGATTATTGTAACGTCCGAGGCCCACACGGCACATGTCCTTATACGTCCTGATACCCGTATTGTCGCCATAAGTCCCGTCAAATATGCTCAGATCATTATCTCCGGTCACAACGCCATTCCATGCCTGGCCGGTGTGCTCCATATTGCCGATATTGCGATAACGTATCACAAGCTTGTCATTCACGAGCCAATGAAGGCCTATCATCCAGTTACCCCCATCACCGCCGGTTCCATGCAGATATCCGTCTGTGCGTGAGAAAGAGAAATTTCCATCTACGATAAAATGCTTTCCTATCAGTCCGGAATTGAAGCCCAGACTGCTCTTGAAACTGTTGTATGAGCCATAGCTCAGGCTAAGGTCTGCACTTGGTGCATATGAAGGCATCTTTGTGCTCAGAGCCACCGTTCCTCCGAATGCACCATCACCATTGGTCGAAGAGCCCACGCCTCTCTGTATCTGCACACTGCCCAGGAATGACGCATAGCTGTTCATATTTGCCCAGAACACACACTGATCCTCAGGAGAATTGAGAGGTACACCATCTATTGTCACATTGATACGGCTATCTCCCGCACCGCGGATGCGCAGATAAGTCGTACCAGTACCCAGACCATTCTCACCCCATGCCATTACACCCGGAGTCTTGGCAAAAAGGTAAGGCAGTTCCTGGACATCCCTGCTGAACTCGCGCAGCTGACTTCCGGAAATCTCGCTTTTTGCAAAAGGAGCATTGGCCGGAGCCTTCGCAGCCGTCACAATAGATTCATTAAGATTGTAAATAGCCAGAGAATCGAGATCATCTGGAGTTGCGCTGGCCGATATCGCGCCAGACGCGGCAGCACACCCTACCATGAGGGCAGCTGCAAAAAAGATTTTTGCATTTTTCATAATTCCTACGCCGGTATTACCCGTATCAGGTTCAAGGGTATTATCTCAGCATTCAGCACCCCTTTATTAATATGTAATGTGCAAATATACTACAAAAGGCTGACATTTTAGCAAAAATACCCCTCACAACGGCATCGCTATATTTCGGAGAGCTCCAGCCAGCGCATTTCGAGTTCATCGGTCTCGCCTATGATTGCGCCTATTCGCTCCGAAGCGGCCTGTATGCCTTGATAATCAAGAGATCCGGAAGCAATCTGCGCTTCGAGCCCGGCCTTCTCTGCAGCCAACTCCGGCAGGCGACGTTCTATCTGTTCCAGCTCCCGCTGCTCTTTGTAGCTGAGTTTGCGTTTGGTCTGGGTCTTTTCCTTCACTCCACCGCCAGAAGCTGTTGCAGTAGCAGAAGAAGCCTTAGCCGCTTTGGCCGCCATCTTGGATTCGGCGGCCCTGGACGCTTCATAATCTTTGATATAGGCCCTGTACTCAGAGAAATTGCCGATAAAATCCTTTACCACGCCATCGCCACAGAATACCAGAAGATGATCCACAATCCTATCCAGGAAGTGTCTATCGTGGCTCACGATCATCAGCGAACCCTTGAACTCGCGAAGATACTCTTCCAATATATTCAGCGTAACGATATCCAGGTCGTTGGTCGGCTCATCCATAATCAGCAGATTCGGCTGCTGTTTGAGAACGGTAAGCAGATAAAGACGTCGTTTCTCTCCGCCGCTGAGCTTATCGATACGGGAATTCCACATATCACGAGGAAAGAGAGACTGCTCGAGAAGACGTATAT
>JAZRXU010000136.1:0-4060 GCA_045600345.1 Candidatus Cryptobacteroides sp.
CCATTTCCGAGGCTGCCGGCATGTATGTCGGTCAGGACCGTATGGATGTCCGCAGGCAGATAGCCAAGGATCTTGATGCTGCTGGTCTTATGGAGAAGGTCGAGGACTACGATAACAAAGTCGGTTATTCAGAGCGTAATCAGGATACCGCAGTCGAGCCGCGTCTGTGCAAACAGTGGTTCCTCAGCATGCTGCATTTTGCCGATATCGCTTTGCCACCTGTACTTGAAGGCAAGATCGTATTCCATCCTTCTAAATATGTCACCACTTATCGCAACTGGCTGGAGAATATCCAGGACTGGTGCATCAGCCGCCAGCTCTGGTGGGGACATCGTATCCCTGCATATTTCCTTCCTACAGCAGAGGGCGAAGAGGAGAAATACGTTGTAGCTCTCACTCTCGAGGATGCAGTGGCCAAGGCAAAAGCTATCCCTGGATATGAGAATATCACGGCAGACCAGCTCTCACGTGATGAGGATGCCCTCGATACATGGTTCTCAAGCTGGCTCTGGCCAATCAGCAACTTCGACGGTATCAACAATCCAGGCAATGAAGAGATCAGGTATTACTATCCAACCAATGACCTTGTCACAGGTCCGGATATCATCTTCTTCTGGGTTGCCCGCATGATCATGGCAGGCGAGGAATATCTCGGTGATGTGCCTTTCAGCAATGTATATTTCACTGGTATCGTACGCGATAAGCTGGGCCGCAAGATGAGCAAGCAGCTCGGAAACTCTCCAGACCCTCTTACTCTTATAGCGACATATGGCGCTGACGCTGTGCGTCTCGGTATGCTTCTGTGTTCATCAGCAGGCAATGACATCCTTTACGATGACTCGCAGGTGGAGCAGGGACGTAATTTCTGCGGTAAGATGTGGAATGCATTCCGCCTTGTACAGGGCTGGACCGTGGATGCCGGCGTTGTGCAGCCCGAGCATTCCCGTGTTGCTGTCGAGTGGTTCGACAACCTTTTGTCGCAGACTATAGAGACAGTGGAGGACCATTTCAGCAAATTCCGCATCTCAGATGCCCTCATGGCTGTTTATAAACTTTTCTGGGATGGATTCTGTGCATGGTATCTGGAGGCAGTCAAGCCAGCTTATGGAATGGGCATTGATGCTGTGACATACAATGCAACTCTAACATTCTTCGATAAGCTCCTCAAGATGATACATCCTTTCATGCCGTTCATCACAGAGGAACTCTGGCAGGCTCTTGCCGAGCGTAAGGATGGAGAGACAATCATGCTCCAGCGTTATCCGTCATCGGCATTCTACAGCCAGCAGTTTATCGATGACTTTGCTGTTGCACAGGATGCTATTGCAGCAATACGTAACGTTCGCCAGAGCAAGAGTCTCAGCCCTAAGGATACCCTCAACATAGTTGTCGAGAATTTCCCTGAGCAGATGCTCCCTGTAGTCAGGAGACTTGCAAATGTAGAAGTACTGGACGCTCAGGCCAGCGGATCTGCAATCACTGTGGTTGTAGGTACAGCAAAGGTGAGCGTAGAACTCGAAGGCAAGATCAATGTCGAGGAAGAGATAAAGAAACTCGAGGGTGATCTTGCATATCAGCAGAAATTCCTTGCTTCGGTGCGCGCTAAACTCGGTAACGAAAAATTTGTTGCCCATGCACCTGAAGCTGTTATAGCAGGTGAACGTAAAAAAGAGAGCGACTGTCTCGAACGCATCGCAACGATAGAGACATCTCTCAAAGCACTTAAATAATTGATATTATGAATATTATGACAATCCTTCCGTTAGGTATAGTTGGCCCTTGGCAGATTATCCTTATCGTCCTTGTTGTTCTTCTTCTTTTTGGAGGAAAGAAAATTCCTGAACTTATGAATGGTCTCGGCAAAGGCGTCAAAGAGTTCAAAAAAGGAATGGATGAAGTGGAGAAGTCAATCAGTGACGACTCTAAGAAGTCTGACGAAAAGAAAGACGAGAAGGTACTTGAACCCGATAAGATCGAGCGTACAAAATAGACTGTGGCGGGACAGGTGAGTGATATGACCTTCTGGGACCACCTGGAGGAATTGAGAGGGACCTTGATAAGGTCTCTCTTGGCGGTTTTTGTGATGATGTGTATAGGCTTCATTTTCAGAGACTTCCTTTTTGAGAAGATAATCCTGCTCCCCGCAAGTAAAGAGTTCTTTGTTTACCGATGGTTCAGGCTGGCAGAATCTGTGGATATTGTCAATCTGGAGGTTGCCGGCCAGTTCACGGTGCACATGCGTTGTGCCATGATGCTGGGCTTCGTGCTAGCTTTTCCGTACATATTGTGGGAGATATGGCGCTTTGTCGCTCCTGCGCTTTATCCCGGCGAAAAGAAGGGAACTGCCAAAGCGTTTGTTCTCGGCAGCGCTCTGTTTTATTTCGGTGTTGCTGTCGGATACTTCATTCTCCTGCCTGTGTGTCTCAGTTTCTTTCAAGGCTATACGGTGTCGGATAGTGTAACAAACACGTTTTCGCTGCAGAGTTATATATCTCTTTTCGGCTCCATGGTGCTGGTCATAGGACTTGTTTTCGAGTTTCCGATGCTCATCATGGCGCTTTCGGCAATCGGGATTGTAGATCGCAGCCTGCTTCGCAAGGGACGCAAGTGGGCGCTTGTGGCTGTTCTCGTTGTTGCTGCTTTCATCACACCTGCAGATCTGGGATCCATGATAATTGTTTCCGTTCCTTTGTATGGACTATATGAACTGAGTATACTCTTCTGTGAGAAAGAGAAAAGAGAAGACGCTGAGGAGGGCGTGCAGGCATGATCTCGATCAACCATCTGACCGTCGCCTATGGAGGCTATACTCTTCTGGATGATATCAACTTCCATATCAGTGAGAATGACCGTATAGGTCTTGTCGGCAAGAATGGAGCAGGGAAGAGTACACTTCTCAAGCTGATATGCGGCCTTCAGAGCCCTACAAGCGGTAAGGTGAGCGTGCCTGCCGGCTGTAAGATTGGATACCTGCCTCAGATAATGGAGCATCATCGTGGCCGTACTGTCATGCAGGAAGCCATGACCGCTTTCGACGAGATGCATCGTAAGGAACGCGAACTGGAGCAGGTGAGTGCTGACCTTTCATCGCGTACAGACTATGAAAGCGATGAATATATGGCTCTGATGCTCAGAATGAATGATCTTACAGATGCCCTTGCATTGTCGCATAGCGAGATGCCTGAGGTCCAGGCTCGCAAGACTCTTCGTGGACTTGGCTTCAAGGATGAGGAACTGGAGCGTAATACAGAGACCTTCTCCCAGGGATGGAACATGCGCATCGAGCTTGCAAAGATACTTCTGCAGCGTCCTGATGTCCTGCTTCTCGATGAGCCCACCAACCATCTCGACATAGAGAGTATAGAGTGGCTTGAGGAGTACCTGGGATCGAATAAATCATCGCTGGTACTCATATCACATGACCGTAAGTTTCTCGACAATGTGACTAATCGCACTGTAGAGATTATGCTTGGTCATATACATGATTACAAGGTGCCATATTCAAAGTACCTTGTGCTCAGGGCTGAGCGTATGGAACAGCAACGCGCTGCCTACGAGAATCAGCAGCGTATGATAGAGAAGACCGAGGATTTCATAGAGCGGTTCCGATACAAGCCTACGAAGTCCAATCAGGTGCAGAGCCGTGTGAAGGCTCTTGAGAAGCTGGACCGGATAGAGATCGATATCGAGGACAAGAGCACTCTTGCCGTCAAGTTCCCTCCTGCACCTCGCAGCGGTGATGTCGCATTCAAAGGAACTGATTTAACAGTTGGATATCTATTGCCGGCTGTAAATAGATATAATGTCATATTCAGAGATGCGAATATCGAGATAAAGAGAGGGGAGAAAGTAGCGCTTGTGGGCAGAAATGGTGAGGGCAAGACCACACTGATGAGAGTGGTAATGAAGCATTTGGATCCTATTGCAGGCGAGGCTAAGGTCGGTCATAACGTCAGTATAGGTTATTATGAGCAGAACCAGGAAGATGTGCTGGATAGGAATAACACCGTATTCGGTACTCTTGACGACATAGCAGTGGGTGATAAAGTCGGATCGTAGC
>JAZRXU010000137.1:0-31653 GCA_045600345.1 Candidatus Cryptobacteroides sp.
GGTGCCGTATGCGGCCGTGGAGCTTAGAGCCTGAGTCACGATAAGGAAAGGACGCGTGCCGTCGAGCATAGCTGCGATGGCTATGCCGCTGAGACCCTCGTCATGCATAGGGATGAGCATCTCCGAAGGGTTCGCCACCTCACGAAGGCCTGTGCCTGTCATCTCGAACACGGCCAGCTCCGCAGTGCTTCCGAAACGGTTCTTGATACCACGCAGCAACCTGTATGCTCCCCTGTTCTCACCTTCGAACTGCAGAACGACATCGACTATGTGTTCCAGAACCTTCGGACCGGCGATACTGCCTTCCTTGGTAATATGTCCGATAAGGATTACAGGCGTATTGGTATCTTTTGCAAAGCGCAAAAGCTGGGCGGCACACTCGCGGACCTGCGACACGCTGCCGGGAGATCCTTCCAGAGCCTCGGCAAACATAGTCTGCACAGAATCCACAATCAGAAGCTGAGGCTGAATCTTACGGGCCTGTGCAACAATCTGCTCCATCTGAGTCTCACTGTAGATATAGCAGTTCTCATGATTGCCGCCTATACGGGCCGCACGCATCTTCACCTGATTGACACTCTCCTCACCCGTAACATACAAAACGGACAGTTCAGGATTGAGAAGCGGGATCTGAAGTGAAAGGGTGGACTTTCCTATGCCAGGCTCACCACCGAGAAGCACCAGAGAGCCCTTTACGAGTCCTCCTCCGAGAAGACGGTCCACCTCAGGAAGATTCAGGGAGATCCTCTCCTGGCTGTCAGAAGACACCTCCGAAAGCCTGACCGGAGCATTGTCTGTTCTGGATGTCACATGCGACTCATTCTTTTTAGCAGCTCCCGTGGCCACCTTCTCCTCTACCATAGTGTTCCAGGCACCACACGCCGGACACTGTCCCATCCACTTGGAGGACTCATTACCACACTCCGTGCAGAACCACACTGTCTTTACTCTTCCATTAGCCATAATCTGTCAATCGCCTCTATTATACACGACCAAAGATAATAAAAAAAAGATCGGCCTGCAAGGTCGATCTATTTCCTCTGGCGAAGAGCTGAAATTACTCAGCTTTCTCGCAGCAAGCGCAAGAGTCGCATTTCTCGCAGCAGCAAGAATCAGCGCATGCACATGAGTCGCATTTCTCGCAGCAGCAAGAATCAGCTTTCTCTGAGCAGCACTCAGCTTTTTTATTACAGTTGCAGCAAGTGCAAGAAGACATAGATGCCATCATGATGGCAGCAGCAAGAACGATAAAAATCTTTTTCATAGCCTATAAATTTTAATTAAACGATTTTTCTTATTTCAAGGCGCAAATTTAGACATTATTTTTATAATACAATACATTTGGCATGAAAATTCAAAACAAATAGCTCCCTTACAATATGATAGACTCCCAGTATTCCCTGATCATATTTTTCGCAGCTGCGCGATTTGGAGGAGTCAGAGCATCGTCATAATCGAACATCTCATACTCCCAATTGAGGATATCCTGCAACAGATCATCTGAATGCAAATGTGACGGAACGCGCAAGCTGTCATAATCGAACGCTTTTTCCGCTCCCTTCAAGCCCTCAAGCTTACATATCTGCACCTTTACGAACAGCTCGTCTTCCGCGGCATCCAGTATATTCGGATATGGGAACTCATCATGGCGCCCGAGATATGAGGCGATAAAAGAGAATGCATTGTCTATCCTCTCCTTCTGGCTAAGATAGAAATCGACACCACTATTCTGCATCAGATGGCAGTATTCTACGATGTGGAGCAGATTGAACATACTGTATCTCATAGGCTTGGTACGCACAAGTTCCTGCGGCTGCCTGCCATCAGGAAGAATCTGGGTATCGATACGCTTGGATACAAACTCCCCTGATACTCTCCCGAACACTTCATCCTTTCCACAAAACGAAGCCAAGGCACAGACCAGTACGTCATACGCTGTTGCATGGTTGTTCTTGACAGAGCCTTCCTTCTGTCCGAGATAGCTGTCTGTTAGCCAGTCGCAAAACTCGCCAAACCATGATTTCAACCTTGCCATCGTCTGTTCGTCCACGCCGCCAAGAGCATTCATCAGTCTTATCGACTCCGTCACATTGACAAAATGGAATGCATCTATGATTCCTCCCGGCTCCCCCAGGTTGCCTTCCCTGGTTCCCACAATCATCTGGCCATGGTTGAAATTCGGGTACATGAACGTAGCCTCGTCAAAATGGAATGCATTTACATGCCTGAGCCATGCCTGTCTATACTTGTCGTCACCTGTGAGATAATACGCCTTGCTGAGCACCATCAGGTTTCTGGTATAGCTGAAGATGGCAGTTCTGTCAAACTTGTCGCAATCCGGATTGAAAATTCCGTCTCTTGTGATATACTTTCCGGGATGATCGGGATCCGGCCAGACATAAGAAGCTATACTTTCATAGTTATGGTAGTCACCTGTGATCGAGTATGGCTTATCCATGACGGTAGCAGGGCTAATAGTACAGTAGCGGTCCGCCATCATGAGAAATCCCTTGTCTCCACGCAACTTCTCTATATCCGACATTCTCCATACCATCAGCCTGTCCTGAGCGTTTGTAAGAGTATACACTTCTCCCGGAGCAGTCTCGAATTCAATAAGGCTGCCATTCCCCGAAAGTTCCGGACATTCACACATGGCAAAAGACACATGGCGTCCCTTGGTATCGACGACAGACGGCATTTTCATATCGCTCTGTATTCTGCATACATGGCCCGCCTCGCTCCTGATACGTACGACAGCCGTATGCCCATCCTGTCTTCTGGCACTGACGAGAAATGCTCCTGATGCTCTCATATTGCAGAACTCGGCATCAGACCATCTCTGAGGGCATCCGTAGAATACGCGTATCCTGTCTCCCCAGTCCTGCATATAAAACTCGTGCAGAGTCGAGACCGCAGCAAGAGGTGTCTCGATGACAGGTCCTGACTCGGCATAAAGCGTATTGGGTTTTACCCAGTTTTCGACAAACGACCTGATCTCATCAAGAGCCTGGTCACCCTTGCCTTCGGAAGAGAGCATGGCCGCCTTGGCTGTACGGGAATATCCTGCATTGCCATGCCAGCGCTCAATACTCTTCTCGGCCTTTGCACGCTGCCCGGCATCATTCCAGTCCAGCATATGATAAGGATAAATCATGAAAAGATGAGAATAGTGTCTGTGTTCCGTATCCAGGAATTCAGTAGTCTCGCTGATCTTGAAACCCGTTGCGTCATCATACTGGAAGTCTGGCATATTGTCCAGAAAATCCTTCCACCTGGCATCATCCGGATCGTCAAGACCAAGGTTTTCATTGATTTCAATGAGAGTAATGAGAGCTTGTCTGAGATTCGCCAGGTCATAATTGGAGTTCGGCCCTATGCTGCATTTGCAGTCTCCGTATTCAGGAGATGCCGTGGATGGAAGGCTGTACTTGCCCTTATCATCCGTCAATCTGATATGGAAGAACAGATTGACGGCTTCTTTGAGCAACGGAAAAAGCCTGTCACGCATCTGCTCTATATCGTTGTACGCCAGACACTGTCTGTAGAAATATGAAAGCGTCCACGCCAGATTACCGACCTCGTATGCATTTGTCGCAGCAAGTTCCGGGTCCAGCGGATTATGGAGGTCATATGATGATGAGCGCGGCATGCAGGCAGAGTCAGTCCAGCCCTCCTGCCCCGGGATCTCCGTTACATTCAGGCGCAGATTATCCCTACGCTTCCACATCGCATCCCACAGCGGTTGCGAAAGCCATCCGAGATTGGCCTTTGTCTGCCAACAGTAAGTGAGTTGGAGATTCAGATTTGCCCATATTGCAGGCCACGGCGTATCGAAGGTAGGCCATACACCCTGAAGGTCCACAACAGGTTTCCCCGGCCTTCCGGTGGAAGCGAACTTATAATACTGCATCCAATAGAATCTTTCCAGGGATTTGTCTGGAAAGGTCAGCATTGCAGCAGAATGATAAAAGTCATGCCACCATTCTTTGTGGGAACCGATCAGTTGCTCGGGAGAAGATTGAGCAGCCTTTCTGATTATGCTTCGGGCTTCCTGCACAGCATCCTTTTCACTCTCGCGGAATGTTATTGTGGCATATGTCCTGGACCTGCCATGTTTTTTTACTTCTTTCCATGCTACCACATAGTATTTGGATATATCCGTGAATGTGGTATCTCGAGCCAGAGCCTGTATAACGAAATGTTCATTACCCTTATCGATACGCACGGCTTCCGGATTGCTCATTCCCATACTGTTGACGTAATCTTTCGGAGCAATGTTTTTTGTATAATATCGCGGCGATATTGCCTTGAAAGGTACAAAATCCCAGATGAACGTATCCTCCCCTCCGCTGGCGCAACTTTCAAACACCATGCATTCCTGAAGTGAGTGCACATACACGCTGAAGTCGATATTACCCTTGTCTGTCCCTATGGAACCGCTGGCCTGCGCGTCATACAGGGACAAATCCATACTCTCGCTGGTAACATGTCCTGCGGTTGCCAACGTAAAATAACCTATAGGAAGACGGGCCTGATTGAAGAGACCGTAGGGAGTTCTCTGCTCCGTCACGTCAGAACGGCTGAAATTCAGCCTGTAGACATCCGGTCCCAGCTTGTAAAGATTAGCTCCCAACAAACCGTTGCCGAGCAACGCGCCGGAGTAGTACCCTTCCTTGTCAGAACCCTTCCATGATGCCTTCTTACCGACGGTCATATCATCAGCGTCACATTTTATCGAATCCCAATGAAGATTGCAGCTACAAAGTAAACTATCCAGTTTGACATCAGCATATGCCACTGATGACGCAGACAGTATACATGCAGCGAGGAGTAATCTTTTAACAAACATATTATTTACAGTATATTCTGACAAAATCGACTTTCATGCATACCGGCATACCACTTCCATCCGGCTTTGCATCCGAGTACCACATCCATTCGCTGTTTCCCAACTGAGCAGACAGAATTATCTGATAGTGGTATCCGGTATTGTATGGGAAATAATCATTGCCTTTGCCTTCGTTTTTATATGTCAGTGTCAGCACACCGTTCATATAGTATCTCAGGCTTTCATTATCCACTATGACCGTGTACAAAACCCAGTTATCTTCTCCCTCAGTGTAGGCTATTACCGAATTGCATGAGAAATTCCTGCTGTTGGCATTCGAGTATATGTTATGACAGGTCTGGTATGCCCTGTTTCTGTTGGTAAGGATTTCGGCAAGATCCATCTCCCCTGCCACCAGATATGGAGTCTTGGAATCCGGACTTGTCATCCATACAGCTGGCCAGAAGCCCTTGGCCTTGCCTGCAGACATCCTTATATCCACGCGGTATGCGCTTTTTCCTTCCGGAGGAAGCGTAGGGTGGTAGAAATGTTCACCAGCCCTGTTGACACCTCCCTGAATGCCGCCTGTCACATATCCATCATACAATGGATACACGACGCCATTATAAGTTTTCTGTGCTGTCTTATTATTACCCTTGCGAGCCCACAAAGAGACATGGCCCACATGTTTGGAGTCTTTAGCAGGATCCATCGTTACAAGCGATGGATCTGACGGGTCCATATGGTCATCCCAGTATGAAGGCCCGGCCTCACACTGATACCACGATTTATGGTCATAGCCATCAGTCTTGAACTCATCAGACCAGAGAATGTTCCACTCCCTGTCGAAACTTCCGTTGCATGTCCTGAAATAGTCGTCCTGACTTATAAAGTCGGCAAGAAGCAGCCTGTATTGGACAGGCTGATAGCCCGGTCTGGAACAGATTATGGTCTTCTCCGGCCATTCTCCCTTTATTTCATATTCTCCAGAACAATCTACGCTCACACCTGTTACCGCCTCGGCTTCAGGTATATGTCGCAAGATAGCCAATCCGTTTTCATGATCGATCTCTGCACTTGTCACGCCTTCCCTGATGGACACCGTCAGGCTTCGCAGCGGACCGACTTCGCCAGGGGTCGGATCGCTCATGCTGACCGGAATGTCAGTCACCCCTCCGGCAGTCAGGTCAAGTGTCTTACCATCAGGTATCGTCACACTGTAACTTATTGTCTGTCCGCCAGCCAGAACTCCTATCGCATACCTGTCTCCTGCCTCCAAAGAGAAAGGCCAGCAACTGAAACAGATCGTCTGCGTATTATCACCGGTATACCCGGCATCATTACAGATGACACGTATGGATTTCTCAGAATAGATGTCTGCGTAGCTGCCTACGGGTCCGGACTCAGTCAAATTGAAACTGGTTGTTCCCGCTACCGGCACGGGTGACTCACCTTTGATTGCCATGAAGGACACCTCACTGACCGGAAGCATGCCTTTGAGGCTTATACGTCCGGTAGCACACTGTTGCCTGAAGTTCAAGGAAATTTCACTCGGCCTTGATGCCGACTCATATTTATCCGCGAGCTGTATGCAGTCTGAATTGAACGATGTATTTATTACCGATGTCTGCGAGGGTGATATTGTCAATCTGACGTTATTCATTGAACTTGTCGTTCCCTTAGAGGCAGTTGACGGAGAAAGCGCGTAATAGGTGCATGCAGATGTCGGATTACTGCCTGCAATCTCAACCTTGAACAAATCATCTCCCACCTTTTCGGATTCTCCTGAAAGGATCCCGGATTCCGAGATTTCAAACAGTCTTAGTCCAGATGGGATGTGCGCTTTTACAGATATGGTGCTGGACAAACCCGCCGGCACATCATGTGCAACGGGATTTTCCCCGTTGCACGATGCACACAGCAAGATTGCGAGTATCAGGCTTATCGACCTACCTGCTTGCACCATTGTTGGCATATGCAGTCTTCTTGACACCTACGCCTGTAGCGGTATCAAATGATGAGAATGGATTCTCAGAGATATAGTACTTCGCATTGAGCCACTCTCCGTCTCCACCGGACCAGCCCACTACGAAGCCTGTGCCCCAACCGGACTGTGAACCATGGGGATCGGTATTGATCCTGTTGTCCGCACCTACCGTGCAACGGCTCCACAATGATGCCCTTGTCTCTGCGGTAGCCTTGACGATATTGAATCTGTTGCCTGATGGCACATAAGCCAGGTTGTTGTTGATAACCACGGATGTGCCGACATTTGAGATTCCTACAAAAGCATAGTCATTGCTGTTGCTTACCGATGCCACATTATAGAATGAGTTATCGGAGATCTCAACTTTATCGTAAGTAATAGGGGCTGGCGTTCTGTTCTGGGTTCCTATGACGCACAGCTGTTTTGCACTCGAAGCATAAATAACATTGTTCTTAAGTATGATGGAAGAACCTGTTCCAGCTGCTGTCCTGGCATATCTGAGCATAGGAGTCATATGTGCAGTCCCGCTCATGCCTGACAGATCGATATCCGAATTTACTATGACGAGATTGTTCAGCACCTGACCATCTGCCGAAGCATCAAGAATGGCTGCACCATAGGTGAAACTGCAGTCATCCATAATGAAATTCATGCTCTTGTTGTTTGTAGTTCTGAATATCTTGGAATTCATATCAGCTGCCTGGACATTGAGGTTGTAAAGCACCACGTTGTCTGCACCGTTACAGTTTGCATATGAATCGCCGCCGAGAGTAAGACCGGATCTTGTGCCAGGCTTGTCACCGATCACAATGTTTGTGGGCTCGGGAACAGAGCTTGTACTGCCGAGGTTCTTGCAGGTCACGCTGACACCTTCCTTGATGAAATATACCGCATTGCCCCAGTTGTCGATTGACTTGTCCTCTGTTACGAGTGTTGCATTGCCGTTAGTTGCCTTGTTGTATGTCTTGCCTCCGATCACGAAGTCCTTGCCGTCATTCCATTTCTCGTAGTTGCTGGTATACACTTTCTCAACTCTGTCGATAATATCGCCCATGTTCAGCATGCTGCCGGCGATTGTAGTAAAACCGCCTGTCTTGACAACACCATAACTGCTCGACGCATCTGGCGTGTTGCTGCTGTAAAGGGTAAAGGTGAGTCCATCGCCATATGTAATACCGCTTGCAAGAGGGATGTAAAGATACTCCCCGCTACCGCAGTATTTCTGTGTAAAGCTGTTACTTCTGTTTGCATCGTCCAGCAAAGTCACAGTACCTGATACCGTACTTGCCTTGAAACGGCTGGTCACAAATCCGCCATCATTCGCAACGACAGTAAGTGAGCCTATCTTCTTGCTGGCTTTATTATGCCACTTCAGTACGCACAGCACATTCTTGAAGCTGAGGCTAAGGTCAGATGGAGTACACGATGCCACAGAAATATGAGTTCTGTATGTGTAGTTATTCTCTGACTTGAGATGGGAAGCAGCATTGCTGGTAACCGTACCGTCTGCATTGAGGTTCCATACGTTGTTTGCATTATCCATCGCGGCAGCAAAATATTTCGTAGCTCCGGCAGGAAGTCCGCCCACCTCAAAAGTTGCAGTTCTTTTATCTTCTGAAATATTAGCTGCATCGAGGGTGACTTTAACCGCTTTTCCTTCGTACGAGCTTGAATTGCAGTCCGCCTTGTCGGTCCACACAAAAATGATTTCACCGGCAGCCCATGTTACAACGCCGCTCTCGTTATATGTCTTAGATTCTGCAGCCTCGTTGGTTGCGGTAAATGTAAGAACCTGATCTGAAATTTCGATATTTTCAGAAACAGCATCGTTTCCCGGATTTACGGATTCCTTCTGGCATGAAACAAAGCCGAGGACTGCAAGCGCAGTGAGTATGAATCTTGTTGTTTTCATGATAGTAACTGCATTTTATTCTGTGAGAGTCCAGAAATCTTGTTCATTATAATCTTCAGCCTGTGAGCTGGTGCACAGGACATCACCCTGTATCAATTCTTCCTGAATGTCAACAGATGGTGACATGTAACGTTCTTTTGTCATTCTCATAATATCATATATTTTAAAATTATCATTTGTCTTCGAACACAGGCGAATCTATGACAATCACCTTGATGCTGGCGCTTTTGGACTTGCTGCCCTGATAATTGTCGTTGGTACCGTGGAATACAGCCTCATAGGTACCAGGCTTGTCATAAGTATACGTAAAGCTCAATATCGGGTTCATCATGTTCTTTATCTGTTGTCCGGTATCGGCAGAAACTGCATTGAGTTCTATCGGTCTGGAGATCGCCCATCCCTCAAGATTATAAGGGAGATAGGCAGACGAACAGCCCTCGAACTTGAGGTCATAATGGGAATCCGTAAAGCACATGGTGGCGATACTGGTTGTATCGCCCCTGACATTTCTGAGATATCCAGGGTCTTGCTCGTTGACCATAATCGTATCGAAACTGAGGTCTTTCAGCGATGTGACATGCCTCAGGCCGCTCTTCGATTTCATCTCGATCTCTCCGTTCACAAAATATGAACCCTGTGACTTAAGGCCTCCCAGCCTTTCAGGATGCCAGTGGAAAGCTAGAGAGAAATCTTTTGCATAAGGAAGAAGGTCTTTGGTCATGGTAGACCATGTAGCCTGCTCACCCTCTGTATAACCGATGTTCACCCACCCATCCATTCCTGATCTCACAAGGTCACGGACATACTTCCTATCCGCCTCGACATCATTATTTTTCAGACCGTTGAATTGATCAGTAACGAAGATATCAAAGCAGTTGGAAATACCCCACTTGGTCATTATCTGAAGGTTCATGTCTATAGTCTCTATATCCTCCAGCGGTATGGACGTCCTGTCTTTGTACTTGAACTCATGTCCCGACTCACCACTGAAGAATACGATATAATCTGCATCTCCGGTGAAAACGAACCTTACCGGTTCACCGACACGGAACACATTCTCGGAGTCCAGTGTAACGGTAAAATCGACATCTCCAACGATATCCTGCTGAACGCATGAGACAAGCAGAGGGAGAATTGATAAAACGATTGATATCAGGGCTTTTTTCATATTCTACCAAAGTGGATTTTGTCTTAATTCTGTATTTACTGCAAGTTCCAGCGACGGGATAGGCATATACTCGTTTTTCTTCGACATCCTGCTGACTATCAGCATATATGCACTTTTACCTGCCTCCCAGCGCGAATCTGTCGCAGCCATCTGTGAGACCTCCTGCATTGTGCTGAGATATTTTCCCCAGCGCAAAAGATCAAACTTCCTGTATCCTTCGAAGCAGAACTCCCTCGCACGCTCGTTCTGCACAAATGCAAGGAATTTATCATGAGTAGCATACTCCGAGAATGGCTCGGTCTGTATGCCAGCTCTGTCGCGCACCTGCTTTATAAGCTCGTACACAGCTACGTTAGGCTTGCCGTCCACTTCATTCACCGCCTCTGCATACATCATTACAACGTCAGTGTATCTGAGTATGGGAACATTGATACCGTTCCATATGGCCTTGAATTCGCGTCTTCCCTCATATATGCACTCGCGACGGAATTTTCCGATATATCGTCCGGTAGGATAGCATGTAGGATCCATGTTGGTATCCCTGCCTGTCTTGATCGTACCAGTGCACCACGGAACCTTATCCACGCCTGGAACAAGGAAACGCACATCTGAAGGATCCCCGCCATATGGATAGAGCCTGTTCTGGCTGTCTGTATAGCCATTGTAATGATATGGAGGAAGGTTCCAGTCCTGACGCTTGTCCGTTACCACGGACAGTCCGCGCTCGAGCATCACCCTGTCTGTGGTCATATACAGATCCCACAGGCGGAGAGTGTTACAGAAAAGTCCGTAAGCAAAGTTGGTATTGATTATAGAGAAATCCGTACCGGTATTGGAGCTTCTGATACCGTTGAGCTCTCCCCATCTGCCATTTCCCCAATATGACGCCGATGTTCTGTCTCCCAGGAAGTCGGCCTCCCACATGGACTCGTAATATTCTCTGTCATACTTGTCACCAATCATATTGATGAATATCTGGCTGTAATCCGGATTCATGTGATGCAGCCCACTATCCATCACAGCCTTGGCATAATCTCTGGCCTTTACGTAGAACTCGTGCTTGTCACCACCCTGCACGGCAGCTCCCGCCATATAAAGGTAGTCTCTGGCAAGTATGCCCTGCACCGTTGTCCTGCATATGTCGGAAGGTGCGTGCTCGAGAGAAGCTGTAATATGTTCCAGCGATTTCTCCATCTCCCCTACGGCCCATGTCATGACCTCGAACTGGCTTGTGGCAGGCCATTTGACGTCTTTATATGACGTGGTGGTCTTCTCTCGGAGAGGCACGTTGACAAAGTTCTGAGCAAGCAGAAAATAGAAATGCGCCCTCAGGAATCTTGCCTGAGCCTCCATCTCTCCGTTCGGATCGAAATCTGTCTGCACGATGCGCTCCATGAACGCATTGGCATTCTTGATGCCTTTGTACAACCATGTCCATACATAATATACTCCGGCAGAGTTGGAGTCTATCTCCATACTGGCTCCCTTGTATTCGCTGGTGGTTGACATATAATGACCCAGATCGTCGTTATAGCTGAGGTCAAGTATCAGGTGGCAGCCATAGAGCTGATAGCTGTTGAGCACTCCATACACGCCGTTGAGCGCAAGCTGGGCGGATTCTCTGGAGTCATAGAAGGTCTCTTCAGCGATAACGTGAGGTTCCGTGTCCAGGAAGGAACATGACCATAGAGTCGATATGGCCGTCAGAACAATATACAGATAATTAAACTTCTTCATGCTCATACCTTGAATTAGAATGTTACTGAAAGACCGCCTGTCAGCTGAATGGCGCGTGGATACGCCGACCAGTCAAATCCAGGAGTCAGTACGGACTTCTTTGTGGACACCTCAGGATCGGCGCCGGAATAGTTTGTAAGTACAAACAGGTTTTCGCCTGTCAGATATATGCGCGCAGAAGACATCTTGGCCTTGCCTATCCATTTCGATGGGAATGTATATCCGAGAGTTATGCTCTTGAGACGCAGAAAAGAGCCATCCTCAATGACACGACTTGAGAATACATTCATACCTGTTGCACCTGAAGCCGGAATATCGCTGTCCGGATTTCTGCTCAGGGAGAATGCGTTTCTCATAGAGCCGAACTGGTTGAGCTGCGTGCCTTCATAGTTCTCGAAAACGAGACGATTGGCATTGAGAATATTATTGCCGTAGCTCCAGTTGAAGAAAATACTGAGATCTATGCCTTTATAGCTGAAAGTATTGTTGAGGCCTCCCGTATGCAGAGGCTGGCCTATGCCTATCACCGTGCGGTCATTGTCATCCACTATACCGTCGCCGTTAATATCTTTGTACCTGGGATCGCCCGGACGCAGATTGGCCCTTGCCACTGACGCCAGATAAGGAATGCCTTCTTTAAGCGAAGTGCTGTTTATGAAATCGCTGTCCTTATATGTTCCTTCATATATAAAGCCATACATGAGACCTGTAGGCATGTTCAGTTTGGTCACGTACGGAACCTGCGAGAAGAATGTCTGGTTCCAGCTTACCTTGGACTGGAGAGTTGTCTGATCCATAGCCAGACTGACAACGGTATTGAGGTTCATGCCGAAGTTGACGGTGGCATTCCACTCGAAGTCATGAATCCGGACAGGTACTGCATTCAAAGTGAGCTCGAGGCCCTTGTTTCTCATCGAGCCGACATTTATCATAGCTTCCGTATAACCTGATGATGCAGGGAGCGTGGCATTGAGCAGCAGATCACGGGTATTCTTCAAGTACACATCACCGGTAAGAGAAAGCCTGTTGTCCAGGAAAGCGAGATCGATACCCAGATCATACTGATCCGTGGTTTCCCATTTCAGATTCGGGTTAGCCATATTGTCAGGGTAGTACCCGGACACGATAACCCCGTCGCGAACATAGTCCAATGACTCGGGATTACCACCAAGTGTGGCTATCTGTGAATAATAATCATATGGCGTAGTCGTCCTGTTATTTCCCGTCATACCCCAAGACACGCGCAACTTGCCATTATTGAACCAGCCAGCCTTCATCCACGGTTCGTTAGAGAAGGTCCATGCCACAGAAGCCGAAGGGAAGAAACCCCATCTGTTCGCTTTCGGGAACTTTGACGATCCATCCGCACGGAATGAAGCTGTTGCGTAATATGTGTGACGATAGTTGTAATTGATGCGGGCAAGGCCGGACATCATGGTCCACTGGTAGCGATGAGGCTTCACAGATTGGTATTCGCCTGTATCCATACCCTCAAGCCCGAGGGACTCCGACTTTATATGCGTCGCTTTCACTGCCTGATACCTTTCGTTGCTGCCTTGGAAAGTGACACCTCCCAGAACCTGCAGATTGTGGTCATTGGCAAATGCCTTGTCGTATGTGAACGTGTTCTCATTCACCCACTCCGTCACCTCGGTCCAGCCAATCTGGCCATTTACACCCCATCCAAGAGGAGAAGCCGGATGGCCTGTGGATGTCTTGCTGTTCATAAACTGCTCATTAGTCACCTTATTGAGCGAATAGCCCCCCGATATCCTCAACTTCAGGTCCGGGATTATCCTGTAATTAAGAGCAGCACTTCCGTTGAAATAATCAATGGTCCTTTTCCTGTACTCGTTATTGACAGAGGCCACAGGGTTAAAGCGGAAACCATCCGTAGTAGATACTTCCTCATCCACCAGCTCGTTGATGAAATTATCATCGATAGGGCCATAACGCAGAGGCCTGGTAGGACGAAAGCCCCATACTGAATAAAGCAGATACGTTGTTACTACAGTCTCCGAGTTGGAAGCTGTCGGCTGTGAGCCGTTTGTGGTACTGCGTGAGTAGTTCGCTATCAGATCAAGGGAGATGTTCTTGGTAATGTCCTGAGTGAAATTGATCTTTGCCGAATATCGGTTGAAATTCGAATTGATAAGAATACCGTCCTGATCAAGAGCCGAGAAACTGATATTGTAGATATTTCCGGCATCCTTGCTTCCGCCACTGATCGACACGTTATAATTCTGTGTCAATGCGTTTCTATACACCATATCCTGCCAGTCCACGCTCTTGACGCCCTCGTAATCTGCAAGGGAATACCGCCATGGCTGGATGACGCCCTCTTCATCGTACCCGTAGAAGAAAGAGTTTGTACTCACGGAATATGACCTGTGTTCCACGTACTCCTGATGCATTCTGACGAATTCATAACCGTCGAGAAGATCCTGTTTCTTTGCCACTCTGGCGCCGGTCCATGACGCAGACACGGCTACCTTAGGCTTACCCTGGTTGCCTCGCTTTGTCGTGATGACAATAACGCCGTTCGCGCCACGTGCTCCGTAAATGGCAGTAGCCGATGCATCCTTAAGGACATCGATAGCTTCGATATCTGCAGGGTTCAGCGAGGTGGCAAAAGAGCTCTCGGTAGGGAATCCGTCTATAACGTATAGAGGAGCGGAGCTCTGTGTCAGGGAGTTGTTTCCCCTGATGGTGATCGTAGCTTCCGATCCCACAGCGCCATCAGACGTCGTGACAACCACACCGGCCACTCGTCCGGCTATAGCCTGGTCGAAGTTCATGGTCGTACTCTTTACTATGTCGTCCATATTGACTTTGCCGACAGAACCGGTGACATCCCTTCTGGCCATAGAGCCATAACCCACACTGACTACCTCTGCAGCATTGAGAGACTGAGTCGACTCCGACATTATAACATTGACCGTAGTTCTATTCCCTACTTTTTCTGTTATATCGGCATACCCGAGACACGAGAACATAAGGTCCGAGCCACGGGATATCGTAATGGTATATCCGCCATCCACATCCGTAATTACACCATTTGACGTATTCCCGGCCTCAAATACAGTTGCGCCTATTACAGGACCGATAGCATCCTGGACCGTTCCTTTGATGGTCACCTTCCCATTCTGCGCCATGACTGGCATCACGCAGAGCATCAGCAAGAGCAGGAGATATGTTCTGATTCTTCGCATACTTTATTTGCCCGTTACAGTTGAACCGTATCCAGTGGATGTACAGAATACACCTTTATTTGCATTTGGTATCGGATTGAATCCGGCCAGAGCAGGCTGATTATCACTTACGCCACTGAAATTAGTTGCATCATTCTTACTGTAAAGCGTCCAGGTGAGAGCATTTCCAGGAGAATAGAAGAGATTGTCGTATACATCCAGATGCGGTTCCCTACTCCACGACTGATAATATGTCGTGAATACCGAACCATATTGCAACATGCTTCCCCCTATCATAGCCAGACCGTCAGAGTAGCAGATATTCTTGGAGAACGTAAAGGAATCAAAATGGAAAGTCTTTACGAACATATAACTGCTGACTACATTATAGAACGTGTTGTTCTTGATAGTGAAATGCTCTTCTCCTACCTCGCCATAATCAGGCCAGTACTCTTTATTGTCACTGACAGGGAAACTGAAGTTGAACAGATAGTATGGCGTTGGGACATCGCTATAGAATACGTTGTTTACGAACTGTATATCCTTGAATCCATTGATACAGCTCTTGTCTATAAGCATCAGCTGGGCTGACGATCCATCCCTTCCGCTCAAATCGAAGTAACAGTTGTGGAAGCGTATTGAAGTATACGCGTGAGGCTGAGGATTCGAATAGTAGATACCCGCTCCATTCGTATTCGTTTCATCCAGATCGAAAACGCAGTTGTCGAAGTGGAGGAACAAAGGATCGCCTTTGGCAGCCTCTTCATCACTACCCCAGTGACAAAAGAGATTGTTGTAAGTAGGACAGTCATTGCAATCGAAGAACACGTTCTTGAATCCTATGCCACCGGTTTTCGGACGCGCGAAGAAGCATGTCTGCTTGCCTGTAACGATTTTAACCTTCTCGGTTGAGCTGCGACCTACAAAAAGCGTCTTGTTGGATGCAATCTTCTGCCGGTTGATATAGAAAGAACAGCCTGGGTCCTGTTCCATGAATACAATGCCCGTATACATCGCGAATTCTCCGACATTGAAGTCAGGGAAGAGAGACATATCCCCAAGATTCTGATTGGCCGCAGTGGCACGGACAAGTATTGCAGGGGTACCGAACTTGTTGTAGCGTTCACCTGCTATCATGATATCCTGTCCTGCCAGGTATGCCTCATATAGATCAGAGAATGCAGTTGTAGATGCGGAATTCGAAGCTATCGCGCCATTACCCTCCGATTCATTATACGGCAAGACATAGAGAGAGTAATTTGTCTCGGCGTCAAGACCTTCGAAAGTTATATCCGTATCAGTGCCCGTAACGCCCTCCAGCATCATGTCTGCAACACTAGGGGCAGGCTCGACCGCCTTACGGAATACATATTTCCATGATGTCGTATTCTCAAGAATGACACGGAATGTCAGGCTCATTGCAGTAGCCTTTACGCAACTGACACCAGCTGCGGCCACCTCACCCGGATAAATGGCACCAGACAGATATATCTTTACCTTCGATACGGCAACATGGCCGGCATTTGAAAATGCTATTACGGAAAGATCCTTGCGCGAGTCTGCGAGAGTAGCTTTTGTCTCTGGCTTTGGCGGCGCTGTGACAGTCAGTATCATCTCAGATATGGATGCATTCCATCCTTCAGGAACAATGATGGAATAGTCGGCCACGCCCTTCTTCTCAACACTATACGTCTTTCTCTCGCCGTACTGGTACACCTGATCACCCTCGCCGACATTGATCTTGAAGAAGAACCCGCCGTCTACAGGCACGGTGTACTTCTGACCATTCTTAAGCGTAAGCGTCAGATACTCATCGGTATATTCGACATTGGCAAAGTATGAATCACCCGCGCTGGAATCAGCAACTGCCTTGACAGGCATACCGTTGACATCCAGAACGCGCGAGAAATTCCTGCCCTCATCATAGCTTACTGTCCAGTAACCATCTGCATCCACACCGAATATCGGAGTTATGCCGTCTGTTCCAATGGCAATCGCAGGAGCCCCGTTATACATGACGGGCTGCACACCCGCACCATCCTGATAATCCACCATCCAATGTCCCGATGCGTCTATTGAAAGCAGCGGCGCCTTACCCATTCCTATGCTTCCCTGGTTGAGCGTAAGGACCTGTCCGTTAGAAAGAGTGATAATATACCTGCCATCTTTCTGGGTTACTGAATTGATTGCCTTACCCTCTGCAATAGCCTGCAGTGCTATTACATTCTGATTCAGCCCACCCACAACAGCTTCAAGCATGGAAACCCTGCTGTTCAGGTCCTTGATCCTGGTATCCAATTCTTCCGAACTGACACAAGATGAAAGCGCCAAAGCGCACAGAGACGATACTATGATTGATTTCAATGTATTCATGAGATTCACTTTCTTCCGTTAAAGTTTGTTTATTTCCACCCAATCTATATCGAATTGTCCAGGGAAACCAGGATTGCCCGGATCTGCCGGACCGCACCACGACCCACCTACTGACATATCCATGATAAGACAATAAAGCGGGTTCATATAAGGAAAATTCTCGAAGTAATTATCCATTCTTCTCTTGATCTCGGCTTTAAGGTCTTCCGAACTTGCTTCTGCATACTCTTTGATCAGCTGCTGATATGCCGGATCGCTCTCCTTGTGCTCAATATTCTTATACGTTCCGACCACCATGCCGTTCAGATAGAATTCAACCGCATCCTCTCTGACTTCCACAGAATAGGTATTGAACTGGCCAGGAAGCGATATAGCCGTAAAGTACTGGTTAGGCTGATCCTGCTTGTATCTGTCTGTGGTGAGCGTATACATGTTATGTACGGTGTGATATGTTTCCGTACCATAATTCAACTTTTCGAGAATATCCACCTCACCATTGTAATAGCCGTTGACAGGTACGCTCCATAATGCAAACCACGCACCCTGTGCCATCCGGGTGTATCTTGCACTTATATCCACTCTATACGGGGCCTCATATTCGAACTTTCCCTTTGTTGTCACTCCACCTGTCTGATAGGTATTTCCTATGGCTTCGGCAAGCATTGTGACATATCCATCCTTGACATAGGTCTGCGCGGGATCACCCTCCTGATACAAGTCCCACTCCGACCTCTGTGTCTTATCCGGATTGGCCTTATAAATGGACCAGTATTGCTCATTGAGGCTGTCCCCTCCGAAGTCATCCCTGAAGATGAGCTCCGGTATGTACCTGAAGGTGAAATAAAAAGGTTTCGCCATACCCTGATCGGAGATGGCAATGAGCTTGAACCTGTAGTTTCCGGCAGCACCGTTCTGCGGAGCTGTAATGATTATGGAAGAATCTTCAAGCTTTGCACGCCATCCGGATGGCACCTCTTCCCACACCGCACTGCTGAGACCGTATGTGGTACATGGGAAAACAGTTTCCCTCCCCGCGTAGGCATAGTATACACCGCCAAAATCTTCGAGTGAGATACCGAACGAACCGGCCACCCTGAGGTCCAGGGTTTCTCCCGTCACCAGTTTTACATGCAGGACATTCTTCTCTTCGTCATATTTGACACTCGAGAAGAAGCTGTAAGAGCCGGACGCCATCTTGCCATCCTTGGCACTTATAGGGTCGCCCTGCTCGTTATATATCATCTCCCATGTCTTACCGCCATCGGTGGAAATGATCCAGAACCCGTCTGCATCAATGCTGACTCTAGGTGACGTGCCATTCTGCGCCCCAGGTTTTGATGATCCCGCCACTTCAGTGAACGTCTTTCCACCATCTGTCGAGATGATCCATTTACCCTCACTGTTGACTCCAAGTATAGGCGCCACACCCTCCATCTCGATTCCGTAGGTTATATGCAGGACCTGCCCATCTGACAATGCAAGATCATATCCATGGTCGGTCTTGCTGTAGTCCGAGATGAGGATATTTGTACGATACAGCTCATTTGCAGCTGTCGCATTATCGTTTATCATCGCAATAAGGTCCTCAAGATAGACGATGCGCTTCTCCAGACGATCAAGCTTTTTCGAGTACTCCGGAGATACACAGGACACAATGATGAGAGCCGAAGCGACAATAATCAATCGACTTGTGATATTTCGTACATTCATTTCTGAAATACTCTTTTTACAACTTCGAGATAACTGAATCCATGTTCCTGATCAGGGAGCAGGTATGAATCCTCAACCCACTCATTCCATGCATTGATGAATACCCATGGCAACTGATCCGGATGACTGTCCGCATAATCCCTGGCCCACAAGAGATGCTGTTCGAAACGTTCAGGCGTCTTATTGATATGCACCGCAGTAGTCTTGCCAGGGAATCTCGGCGTATCGTCATAGCCAACGGATACGGTAGGATACAAAGGTACTTCGAACGCTTCGTCCCAGACAGGCTGGTATGTAACACAGTTATTACAATACACATCGTAATCATCATCCCTGCCGGGCATATTGTAGAACACTACGGAGTCTATACCGAGAAATTCGTTAAGTTCCTTTGAATCAGCAACATATCTCTTGTCATAATATCCGTTAGACCAATAGTTGGCCTGCAGATGGAGTCCCTTGTAACCAGCCTTCACACATTCATCACGAAAATAATCCAAAGCAGCCTTTGTGGCATCCCGATCCTTATCAAAACACTCCAGGAGACGATCTATACTGTATATCATGAATACCGGACATCCATCGACCTTGACATAGTTCTTTCTCCAGAAATACATATTGATGACACGGTCGACCAGCGCTCTGAACTCATCTTCGGTTATCTTTCCTTTGAACAAGAGGTCTTCATTGCCGGCATTCTTGTAACAATTCCAATAGTTCCATTTAACATCATGATTGGCCCACATCAGATAGAAATCCATCTTCTCGCATGATGGTGCCTTGAGAAATCCATTATCCAAAGCCCCCTCGAGGAATGGATAAGCATCGAACCAATACCAATCGTAGACAAAAGTATTGACACCGTATTCCAAGGCTGTGTTTATCCATTTTTCCACTGCAACAGGGTCGTCATCCATTTCGTAGCCCCAAAGCGGATGCTTAGGCTGCTGATGGCCTTCGAAACGGGGCGTGGCCTTTTGTATGATCTCCCATTCACCATTACCTTCCGGCCACAGAAGTTCGTGTGCCAGGGAATCGTCATGGCACGAAGGCCAGATGAAAGCACAGACACGATAATCACGCTTGGACATGCAAGCTGAACTTAGAAAAGCAATGGCGATTATTGCCACAATGACAGATTTTGCCTTCATGATCAAAACATACTATTTGTCACAAATATATTTAGAATTATCCCAAAATAATTGAGTTTTTTGAAAATATTCTTTGATATTTGTCACGACAAATTGGCAAGCTACTGCATTCCGCCATGAAGGTTCTGACGATATTGACGTGCTGTCTCTCCCGTACTCTTTCTAAAAATGACGCTGAAGTAGTCTGCATTGACATAACCGCACTCATACGCAATCTCTTTTATAGAAAGTTTCGATTCGGAGAGTAGCTGTTTTGCCCTGCTTATGCGAATATCGCTTATGTATGTTCCGACAGTGATACCCGTATACTCTTTAAACAGTTCACGGAATTTTGTATAGCCCATACCCGACATCTTCGCAAGGTCCTCACCTTTGATTGTCCTGAATTGCTCATCAATTATGGCCTTGGAGTAGCCTATTATATCTGCGACGTGACTACTCTCGAACATCCGATTCCTGTCGATATAGAACACGTCGCATATAATCCCCGTACATATCCCGCATAGAGCTTGTTGATACGATGATTTCTGCTGTTCCAGGACACTGCTGGCTTCGGTATACTTTCTGACTATGCCGGGTTGTATACCGATATGATAAATCGGCTCATTTTTCCTGATCAGGCCATTTTGCAACCATGAATCGGGAATACTCCCAAGGAAATCTATCCAATATTCTTCCCAGCCCGTATCTGCATCAGGCATGTAGGTATGCCACTCACCCGGGAATAGAAGAAACGCATCTCCCGCTTTCACCTGTATGCCGTTATTGCGTCCGAGAGTATCACAATAAAATGTTCCCCTTCCTTTAGTCAGATATATAAGCTGATATTCCGATATTATACGACCTTTGGCAGGATTGAAAACATATTGCTCTATAGCTGTTCCAGGAGGATATGGTTCTCCAGGATTTACAGACGCATGCCCGGATGAATAACATACCAGGCCCCACCCGAGATCGGACGGTCCCACCGGAGGATACTGCCACTTTGGTTTCATATTTTCTTACATCTTACAGGGTTATCGCCGCCTTTGCCGCCTCAAGAGCCTCACACGCACCATTTTCTCCAAGACGTTTGATATCGAACAGTTTCAGCGCTCTATTCATAGCTTCGAGTTTGTCAGCCTGACCGTTCTGCCTCCACTGCTCAGAAAGAATTCTCGCCTTTTCATAATCCTGGACGCCCTCGACAAACTTTTCGAATCGTACACTGCTGCAATTTGGATATACAATATAGCAGTCTCCAGCTGTCCATGTACGGAATCTTGCATCTATCGGGTCGGCAGTCCAGCTGTTGTACGACCATCTGAGAAAACCATCGAAGTCATGTGCGAATGCATACCATCCGAGCCAAGTTGCCTCGTCTGGATCTGATGCAATAAAGGTATTGGGATAGCGCTCGGCGCAGCATACGTAATATGTACTCACCATACCCTTTTCCCTTCTTATCTCCCGTACATCTGCCGGAAACTCCTGCGTGCTCGATATGCATAGATAATCAAAGTCATAAGCAAGCCTGTCGCTGTACCATCCTGCAAGTGAGAACTTGAAGTCAGGCACCACATTGCGAATGACAGACATCGCCGCAATCATATCTTCGGGTTGCCTCTCATCCATAGCTATCATGGTTCTTTCAAACCATCCCTTTTCTTTGAGATGTGTCGCAAGACTCAATGCCAAGTTGCTCCAATAATCACGAAACTCCTCAGACTGTGCCTTGATTGTCATATCTTTAAGCTCGCCGGAGCCGGCGTCCATATATTCATATGTCATGTGCCAAGGCAATATGGAAAAGCAGTCGATCTGCTTATCTATGCCCAGATCCATCATAAACTCCACCCACTTGTCGAAGTCCGTATAATCATATGACCACGAGCCGTCCGTGTGCCTGGTCTTCTTTATCATAGTCTCGTATGGATCTTCAGTCTGGCTGTTCCACGGGTGCCTGATGATGGATGTCGTTATGGCTTTCTGGCCGGCATCACGCAAACGCTCCATCTCAGGGCGCAAATGTTCGAAATGCTCTTTACTCCAGATCTCATCTCCATAATATCTTGCGACGCTGTATGGATTCTGCCACAGATTCAGATGGAATGACCAGTCTTTAGGTTCAGGCAGAGTCTGGTCCACGACTTCAATACTATAATTCAGTCTGGCAATCGCAAACAAACCTGACAACACATCAACATGTCCACTGTACACGCCTGGTAATGCATCTCGAGGCACATTTACTTCTATCCAGACATCCTGGCCTTTAGATGGAGAAACTGTCATCGTCCTTTCGTCCCCCAGTCTGTCTGCAACAAGAATTTTCGTTGAATCGGCTGGTTGGCGATGCTTGCACTGCTGATAGCCGGGTGAGAACGTGTCACCGATAACATCCGTGATAAAATAGACGTTTACGGCATCGCTGCCGATACACCCCTGTGCACTCTTCAGCTGTGAAGGCCTGAGTCTGATACCATGCACCCCGGACACGCATGATATCGTAGCCCGTCCATTTACCTTCTCCCCTCTCCACGCCTGCTTATCTGGGGTCTCGATCCAAGAGACGGTGAATGACGATGCATTCAGTGCAGTAAAAGCAGAAAAGATGATGACAAAAAACAAAGAAAATCTTCTCATATCGTTAGCAAGATAATTACAACCGCTAACAAATATAGACAAATATTCAATATTTCCTATTTTCTAGCGAGGAAGTTCAAAAATTTCCAAGTTCGAGAATCCCATTAGATTGAGATCGAAACGGATAGCCGTCCTTACAGTATGATAGCCCTGAAGACCGGCAGCTCCGGGATTGATGCATATCATATCATATTTCTTGTCATGCATCACTCTCAGGATGTGACTATGTCCGCAGACAAAGACATTGGGACGGTAACGTTCTATAAGTTGCAGGGCATGATAGTCGTACTTTCCCGGGAATCCGCCTATGTGTGTCATAAGTATTCTCTGACCTTCACGCTCGAAATACTGATATATGGGGTAATCATGTATCAAGCCTCTGTCATCGCAATTTCCCACAACGCCCACGAGGGGCTTGAAGGCAGCGATGTCGGCCGCAGTCTGAAATCCTCCGCCGAAATCCCCCGCATGCCAGATCTCGTCACATGGCTCAAGGAATTCCCTGAACTGCGGATCGAAACGGCCATGATTATCAGAAATGACGCCTATCTTCATTATTTTATATAAGAGGTATATACCATTGTTGCCGCCACCACGGCAGCTGTCTCTGTACGAAGGCGCGAGTCACCCAGGTGTATAGGCACATATCCTGCCTCGACAGCCATCTGAGCCTCTGCCGGGCTGAAGTCCCCCTCCGGGCCTATCAGAATCGTAACCTGTGTATTGTCAGCAGGCAGTGCTGCAGGAAGGCTGATACGCGGAGCTGACGGGTCATCGAAGCAGTACGCGATAAATTTCAGGCCCGGACGATCCCGTTTCAGGAAATCTTTCACAGATACAGGCTCTTCAACTACAGGAATAGCTGCCTTTAGAGACTGCTTGGCGGCGCTGAGTGCTATCTTTGCCGCACGATCTGTCTTATATACCTTGCGTTCAGAACGTTCTCCTATCAACGGAGCGATGATATCTACACCGATTTCCGTTGCCTTCTCGACAAACCACTCGAAGCGGTCATTGTTCTTGGTCGGACATACTGCCATCGTAAGATGATACGGATGGGAGTTCCAACCCTCGTGCACCTTATCTATAGAAGCGCACACCGCTTTGACATCAGCATCAGAGATTGTACACTCGTACATGGTGCCGCATCCGTCAATAACGCAAATGTGATCGCCTGCCTTATGACGAAGCACACGCGCACAATGCGCAGAATCCTCTGCGGTCAAAGTAAGTGACGCAGCGCCAACATTGTCTGAGTGGAAAATGATCATAAGTCTAGCCTCTGATAATCTTTATACCGCCGTCAACGTCCACTTTAATGATCTGACTGCTCACGCCAGTCGTATGACCGGCACAATGAGCCTCAACGACATAATCTACACCTTCCGTAACTGCAGGGTCGATATCAGCAGATCCTTTGGGAGTGGGATTGCCCGAGATATTGGCTGACGTGCTGACTATGGGCTTGTGGAATGCCGACAGAAGACGCATGCAGAAGTCGCTGGCCGAGGGAATGCGCATACCAACGGAGCCGTCCTCTGCCACGCATGACGGGGCCAGATAGCACCCACGCTGAGCGGCGTTCCTGCGAACATTGGCCCCTGGATAGATAATGGTCATTGGCACATCATTCACTTCCACAAGCATAGTGGCCATTTCAGGCACTTCAGCCACATAGTCCGCCACCATATTCATATCTTCCGCCAGCAGCACCAGCGACTTGGAATCCTCGCGCTGCTTGAGGGCGAACACCCTGCGGACAGCCTCTTCGTTGGTAGCATCACACCCTATGCCCCACACGGTATCCGTCGGGTACAGTATCAAGCCTCCTTCACGGAGCACCTGCAGAGCCCTATCTATGTTAGTCTTCATAATAATTATACATTGTACCGTTCTTTTTCCAGATTCTGACGAGTATCCAGCCGAAAAGTGCGCCACCCAGATGTGCGAAGTGTGCGATACCGCCGCCCATGCCGGTAACACCTGTGAAAAGTTCTATGGCAAGCCATATGAGGATCCAGTATTTTGCCTTCAAAGGGATGGGAGGAAAAAGAAGAGTAATCGTTGTCTCCGGGAAAAGCATTGCAAATCCCATCAGAACGCCATATATGGCACCTGATGCGCCTACCATAGGCACGTTCAGTCCGACAGGGCCCATGAGCCAGTTCACCAGAAGATGAAGTCCTGCAGCGCCAAGGCCCGTCACCATATAGAACAGGAGGTATTTCTTAGGGCCCCACTGACGCTCAAGCACCGCACCGAACATCAGGAATGTGAACATATTGGCGAACAGATGCCAGAAACCGCCATGCATGAACATGTGGGTGACGGGCTGCCACCAATGAAACAGAGGTGATGTGGGGAAATACAAAGCGAACGTACCGTACATAAAGTCCGGACGGAGATATGTGAAAAGGTACATGAACACATTGATGATCAATATATTCTTTGTAACCACAGGAAATCTGGACAGAAATCCTCCCCTATTGCCGTCGTATTCGTAGTATGACATAATTATTTGAAAAGTTTATCGAGCTCCTCCATCTGCAAAATATGTACTATTTTTTGTCCGTCAGGAGTGAACTCCGGGTTTTCGCACGCGTAGAGCGTATCCATCAGCGTACGCGCAGAAGTCTCATCGACTGGCAATGCAGCACTGCGAGATGCCGATTTTGCCATCTTGCCGGCAAGCGGAGCATATATTGAAGATGTTATGGAAGCCCTTTCTTCTACCATTGCAGTAACCGCTTCATACATCAGTGCCGAGAGTGACATTCTGTCATCAACGAGCCCGGATGGCACTGCCGTTACGCTGATGGTGTTTGCACTGAACGGAGCATAATCAAAGCCCATACGTTGCATCATTGGAAGACATTCCTCCATTATGGGCATATTCATGGCGCCGACCTCCACCTCTATCGGGAACATGGTAGTCTGCCCTGCAGGTTCCTCTTTAGACATGGCGTCTATGAAACGTTCATATATCACGCGCTCCATAGCGCGCTGGGCATTCACTACCAGAATACCGGAAGGAACTATGCTGAGAAGATATTTACCCTTCACCAGGACTGTCCCATGAGCATTTCTGCGAATATCTGTCGCCTGATCATACAGGATGCTGTAATCAATCCCGCCGGAATGACCGCCATAAGACATCGAACGTGTTGAATGCGGCTGCTCCCATTCCTTGCTGTTCTCGAATCCGTCATTGTCGAAAGGATTGAACATCTGATCGCCATCCAGAGGAGCTTGAACCCCTCCGTTTGTATTTGCTGCGCGGTATTCAGAGAAAGACGCCCCGACATTATGAAGCTCAGGCATGCCACCGGCTTCGAAATCTAGAGTGTCCGAATAGCTGCTGCGTCCCAGAGCCTCCTTGACAGCAGCCATGAGAACGGTGAAAAGCACATTGTCATCTTCGAACTTTATCTCCGTCTTTGTAGGATGTACGTTTATATCCACCGTATGAGGATCTACATCCAGATATATAAAGTACGAAGGTGAGGTCCCATCCGGAATAAGATTTTCGTAGGCCTTCATCACGGCCTTATGGAGATATGGGCTGCGGAAATAACGTCCGTTAACAAAAAAGTACTGATTCGAAACGCTCTTGCGTGACGCATCTGGACGGGCCACGAATCCACCTATCTGTGCCACCGACGTGTCTGCCTCCAGAGGGTACAATTCATCTGCGACCTGCTCCGAGAATATGTCGCGTATGCGGAATTTAAGAGTCTGCACCGCACCAAGACGATAGATCTCTCTATCATTTGACACCAGAGTGAAAGCCACATCCGTACGAGCCAGCGCAATCTTTATGAATTCTGCGATTATAGCCTTAAGCTCCGCAGCATCTGATTTCAGAAACTTGCGGCGTGCGGGAGTATTATAGAACAGATTGCGCACTATGAAGTTGCAGCCCACAGGAGTAGCGACCTGAGTCACATCCTGACGGCCGGGGTCATTGGCCGTAGCATCGGTAATGGTCACCTGTGTGCCGACATCCTCGCCTTCCGTGCGTGTGCGGAGAGTGACTTCCGCCACCGCTGCAATCGATGCGAGCGCCTCACCTCTGAAGCCGAAAGTCTCGACTGCTTCCAGATCCTCCGCCGTACGAATCTTGCTGGTGGCATGACGCTCGAAACAAAGCACAGCCTGATCTGGATTCATGCCGCACCCGTTATCGATAACCTGGATCATGGTACGACCGGCATCAACAACGATAAGCTGAACCTTGGTCGCACCGGCATCAAGCGAGTTCTCCATAAGTTCCTTGACAACAGATGCAGGGCGCTGTACCACCTCACCGGCAGCAATCATGTTGGCTATGTTCGAAGGCAATATCCTGATATCCATATCTAGCCGATCAAGAATGCATAAAAGCGTGCTATATAGATGAGCACCACGAATATAAGAATCAGGCTCACTATTCCTATGATAGTCTGAGCCTTCGTGTTATGAGAGACTTCTTTCTGATAGTTGCCGGGGCGGAAACTGCCGACAATCTGGCTACCTGGCTTCGCAGGCTTCTTTGCACCCTTATCCTCCTGCTGATTTTCAGAAGGATCCGTCAGTTCATCCACCTCGGGATGCTCACCGAAAAACCTGCGACGCTCTTCCGCTTCTACATCATAATAGCGAGGCTTATAATTGAACTGCCTATGTGAATTGCTGCCAAAAAGATTGAAACTGAATCCCATGTTCCTAATTTGTTGAATTTTAGTTCTGACCCGCTACCGGATCTATCTGTCTATCCTGCAGGCCAAGGAAATACAATATTCCGTCAAGGCCGATGGTGGAGATGGACTGCTCGGCCGTAGCTTTTACCTTAGGCTTGGCATGATACGCAATGCCCAGGCCTGCCAGGGCAAGCATAGGCAGATCATTGGCACCGTCGCCTACTGCAACGGTCTGTGCCAGGTCTATATCCTCTTTCTCGCACAGATACTTCAGCATGGCCGCCTTGCGGCGTCCATCCATAACCTCGCCCACATATCGGCCTGTAAGTTTGCCATCCTTTATCTCGAGATCATTTGCATAGACATAGTCAAAGCCGAACTTGTCCTGAAGATACTTCCCAAAATACGTGAAACCACCGCTCAGGATGGCAGTCTTGTAGCCCATCCTCTTAAGCATGGTCATCATACGTCCAAGACCCTCGTTGTAAGGCAGATTCTCTGCAATCTCCTTCATCACCGACTCGTCCAGACCCTTGAGCAGTGCCACGCGTCTTGTGAAACTTTCGATAAAATCTATCTCACCGCGCATCGCGCTCTCCGTGATGGCACGCACCTGAGCACCCACACCGGCACGATCTGCCAGCTCGTCGATAACCTCAGTATGTATGAGCGTCGAATCCATATCAAAGCATATGAGACGGCGATAACGGCGATACATGTCATCATGCTGGAAAGATATGTCCACGCCAGCCCCCGAGAAGGCCATCAGATCGTGACGGAAGCTATCCTGCTGGCTATCTGTAAGACTTCCATGAATGGAAAATTCGATACAATATTTGGCACTCTCCGGATCAAACTCCAGCGATGGACGCCCAGTCAGGCGCTTGATGGCATCGATATTCAGGCCATACTGGAATATCACGTTGGTGACATCAGAAATATCACGTGCTGACACCTGACGTCCGAGCACTGTCACAATATAACGGCTGCGGCCCTGACGCGAAACCCACGCTTCATAGTTCTCTCTGTCGATAGGAGTGAATCGCACCTGGACACCAAGCTCAGAAGCCTTGAAAAGAAGCTCCTTCATGATATGGCCGGAGTTCTCTGAACTTGTGTAAAACAGAATGGCAAGGGTCAGGGATCTGTGAATATTGGCCTGACCTATATCGAGGATCTTAGCCTCGTATTTTGCCAGTATATCTGTAAATGAAGTGGTAAGTCCCGGCTTGTCGTCGCCGAAGATATTCACCTGTATCACTTCCATATCGTTGGATGAAGCCATAGCGCACATATTATTTGTGCAAATATACAAAAAAAAAGCCATCCGGAAAGGATGACAGCTATATAGAGAGTCTTGGGATCGCCTTCGTACCTGGCGGCCAAATATTTTGAAGTTTTGTAGCGGGACCCAGGATTGAACTGGGGACCTCATGATTATGAATCATGCGCTCTAACCAGCTGAGCTATCCCGCCATGATCGCGGACTAGCCGCTAAATTTGTTGAGATAGACGGGCTCGAACCGCCACTAAGAGGACCAGAATCTCTTGTGCTACCATTACACCATATCTCAATGGCCCGAATTGGGATTGCAAAAATACAACTCTTTTCGAGAACTACAAAATTTTTCTGACGAAATTTAGCTTTTTACAACAATATTTCGCGTTTCATTTTTCCAGGATGCATACTGCCCACACCTCGCATCCCTCACCGCGGCCCACGAAGCCAAGACGCTCTGTGGTAGTGGCTTTCACGCTCACCCTATCTTCTGAACACTCCATAATACCGGCAAGTGTGCTGCGCATCGAATCGATATGGGGGCGCAGCTTTGGAGCCTGCAGCGCAATCGTGATATCGACGTTGCCGATGCGATACCCTTTTTGTCTGGCCATATCCATAACGCGACCCAGAAGGAGTTTCGAATCGATACCCTTGAATTCGGCGCTCGTATCCGGAAAGTGCTTGCCTATATCGCCGAGTGCAAGAGCGCCGAGAATGGCATCGCACAGAGCATGGATGGCCACATCGCCGTCCGAATGAGCAACGAATCCCCTGTCCGATGGAATCTGCACCCCACCGAGAAACATGGGGAGACCTTCTCTTATTGCGTGGACATCATAGCCCTGACCTATTCTTATTTCTGCCATATTGTATATCTACGTTTATTCCAAGCGTGTTATTTTAGTCTCAAAGTCGCATTCAGATAGGCCTCACAGCCTGCCAGCACATCCTGGAAAGTCGTTTCGAAATCTCCCGTATACCACGGGTCTGCAACATCACGGCTGCGCCCGGCATAGGTCATGAGAAGCTTGATCTTTTTTTGTGGATCCTCAGGGATGATACGTTTTATGAGGCGCAGGTTCGAGGCATCCATGCATATGATATCATCGAAGTCCTCGTAGTCACGAGCTGTGACCTGACGCGCAGTCTTGGCAGGGTCCCAGGCCACACCATGACTTGTCAGACAGCGTTTTGCAGGCGGATAGATAGTGTTGCCTATTTCCTCAGTGCTCACAGCGGCCGATTCGGCATAGAAAAACTGCTGGGCATTGTATGCCTTCACCAATGCCTTAAAGACAAATTCTGCCATTGGGGAACGGCAGATATTGCCGTGACAGACAAAAAGTACTCTGCGGGGCTTTATGCTTATCATTGTTCTTGCTGTTTATATTGGTTGTCCTTTGGATTATCTGCGCTTATGCCGGCCTAGTCCTGGCTGATTCTGGTCAGCTCTCCGGTTGTGGAATCCATGATATAGCCCTTCACAACCACGTCTTTCGGCACGAGAGGATGATTGCTTATCAGGTCAACTGTCTCTAGAATTGCGGTCGGAGTATCATCGAAGCCATGGAGCCAGCTGTCAAGGTCAATGCCACAGTGGCGCATCAGGCTGATATGTTCCTCATCGATGCCACGCTCTTTCATCAGGTGTATCATCTCGGCAGAATCCATCCCCTGCACTCCGCATCCGGTATGACCGATAATCATTATTTCATTTACTCCCAACTCATATATCGCCACCAGAAGGCTGCGAACGGTACTGTCAAACGGATTTGTCACAACAGCCCCGGCATTCTTGATCATCTTCACATCGCCGTTCCTGATACCAAGAGCAGCGGGCAGAAGAGTAACCAGACGAGTATCCATGCATGTAAGAATCGCTATTCTTTTATCTGGATATTTGTTTGTCGCATAGTGCTCGTATTCTTTATTTTCAACAAACTTCCTGTTGAATGCCAGCATTTCTTCGATCATGAGCGTGATAATTTTTGCTAAGATACAGAAAAGGCTCTGAAATTTCATATATTTGAATTCAAAGTTTGAAGATCAGTTGGATTCGAATATGAAGACTATGAAAAGAATTGCAGTACTGACCGGCGCAGGAGTCAGCGCAGAAAGCGGATTGGGAACCTACCGTGACAATGGCGGACTTTGGGATAACTACGATCCTATGGTAGTAGCATCCATCGACGGATGGCGACGCAACCCCGCTCTGGTGCTGGATTTTTACAATATGCAGAGAAAGCATCTGGCAGAAGTGAATCCGAATTCAGCCCACAAGGACATAGCAGCACTGGAAAAGGATTTTCTTGTGACAGTGATTACCCAGAATGTGGACAACCTTCATGAAAGGGCCGGATCCACGAACGTGATCCACCTTCACGGCGAAGTGACCAAAGTGCATCCTGAAGGCAGTTGCTGTGAGGACGACTGCTTTAGCGAAGCATCAGTGCAAGATATTGGATACGGGGAAGTACGCATAGGAGACAAGGCAGACAACGGCAGACAGCTGCGCCCGCACATAGTGTTCTTCGGGGAGGCTGTACCGAAACTTGCCGATGCCGCACGCGCCGTGATGGCTGCCGACGTTGTACTCATTGTGGGCACCTCGCTGCAAGTGTATCCCGCGGCCAGCCTTTACACTTATGCCAGAGCCGGTGTACCGGTATATATCATAGATCCTGCTGAGCTGAGAGTAGCAGATTCTCGCCTAAAACATATTCGCGCCACAGCCACCAACGGAATGAAGCTGTTTATGGCAGAGATGGAGAGGATGTAGGGAGAGGCTGGAAAAAATGATGGGATAGGCTTTGATTTCAAAAAATTATCATTATCTTTGCAATCCACAAATTGGTGCGTTGGCCGAGTGGCTAGGCAATGGTCTGCAAAACCATGTACAGTGGTTCGATTCCGCTACGCACCTCTCAAAATGCCTCTCAGTATAGCTGAGGGGCATTTTTAGTATCTGATTTTCCTACAATTTTCCTACAAATCTAAATCCCCTATACGAAGA
>JAZRXU010000138.1:0-10904 GCA_045600345.1 Candidatus Cryptobacteroides sp.
AGCTCGTGGCAACGCTCAACGAACCGGAAAAGCGCACTGTGCAATGTCACACTTTCCGTGCCGGTCTGTTACTGCTTTTCAGCGCTGATGCAGGCTGGTACACCGTATACCCCACTGATGGCGACCCTTCGCTTCTTATGAAAAAGCGCTCGCCATGGGAGGCATACATACAATACCAGTATCAGTCGCCGAGCGCACGATGCGGCATTCAGGGCGTTGCATCCATAGAAATACGGAACCGCGCGCTGTATGGATACACATATGACGGCAACGGCCATCAGGAAGAATCGAGGGTATTTACATACAATGCATTCATAGGTGCCAGATATAACGCTGCAGGATATCAGGGGATATTCTCGCATGTGTCATTCGGCATACGGGCATACCACGGCAACTGCCCTTACGGACAGTTCCGTAATCTGCCAGGATACTCACAAGTCGGACTGAGCCTTATATTCGAATAAGATGACAGAGATTCTCAACGCAATCAACGACCCCATGGCAACCGTGATGGTCGTACTGCTGCTGATAAGCGGCATATGGTTCACCATCAAGACCAAGGGCGTACAGTTCAGAATGATCGGGGAGATGTGTCGTCTGCTGCTCCAGACCGAGAATACCACAGTAGAGAACATCGACCCAGTCAAAAAGAAAAAGAGAGTAAGCAGTTTCCAGGCATTCACGGTATCGCTGGCCTCACGGGTAGGCACAGGCAACCTGGCCGGAGTGGCCACAGCCATCGTTATCGGAGGGCCCGGAGCGGTATTCTGGATGTGGGTGATGGCGCTCATAGGCAGCGTGAACGCATTCATAGAGTGTACACTTGCCCAGCTCTTCAAGATCAAAGGCAAAGACTCTTATGTAGGCGGTCCGGCATATTATATCACAAAGGCTCTTAAGAAGAGATGGTTTGCAGTGATATTTGCCGTGGCTGTAATGGCACAGTTCGGCTTTACGAACAATATGGTGCAGGCAAACACCATTTCATCCGCATTTGCATCTGCATTCGACATCGACCAGACGATCATGGCGATAGGAGTCACACTGCTTTCGCTTCTCGTCGTATTCGGAGGCATACGCCGCATCGCCAAGGTATGTTCGGTGCTGGTTCCATTCATGGCCATGGCATACCTGTCTGTGGCTCTCTGTATAATAGTTGCAAACATAACATCCATCCCCGAGGTGCTCGGCATCATAGTAAAGAGCGCATTCGGCATAGAACAAGCAGCAGGCGGTGCAATAGGTACAGCCATACTCATGGGATTCAAACGCGGACTTTTCAGCAACGAGGCCGGCGAAGGCAGCGCCCCCAATGCTGCCGCCACCGCCTATGTCAGCCATCCTGTGAAACAAGGTCTCGTTCAGACTCTGGGCGTATTCACAGACACACTGCTCATATGCTCATGCACGGCATTCATCATCATGTGCTCCGGACTGTATGACTGCGGAGCAAACGGAGTGGAGCTCACCCAGATGGCCCTTTCATATCATATAGGTCCAATAGGAAAATATGTCATCGCCATATGCATATTCTTCTTTGCATTCTCGACAGTGATCGGCAACTACTATTATGGCGAGTCCAACCTGATATTCCTCTGCAACGGTTCGAAGCATACCCGTAAATTCATCATGGGCTACCGGATACTTCTGGGAATTCTCATTTTCGTCGGCTCAATGATGGCAATCGACCTGGTATGGGCACTGGTAGACTTCTCCATGGTAGTGATGACCATATGCAACCTCATCGCCATACTCCTGCTCGGCAAGTATGCAGTGCGTCTTCTGGACGATTACTGTGACCAGCGAAAGAAAGGCAGGAATCCTGTATATCACAAATCCACCATCCCCGAAATCGCCGACCAGACCGAATGCTGGAAATAGTAGCAGACCTGAAGAAAACAATGCGAGGGTATGGCGTCAGGAACGAGAGCCAGAATTTAGCGAGAAACGTGAGGTCCCTCGAAACTTTCGAGCAAATTATGGCCGAAGTGAGTAGCCGGTTCTGCATAGCAGAAACCCGAAGCCCGTTTTCGAAGCCTGCTGCTATTTCCAGCTATTATACAGTACAGGCGTTGACAAGATAGATTATCGAGACATACGGGATGCCGGAATTCTGCTGTAGTCCTATCTCGCAAGTGCGGCTGTTCGAATAGCCCACTTCTATATCCGACACCTGGCTGCGAAGCTTGCGAAGAGCATATCTGTTCAGTTCGGGATGGGTCATGCCTTTATCACCCGCGAATCCGCAGCATCCCACGCCCTCAGGCACCACTACCCTTTCCGCACACATTTCAGCCACTTTTACGAATGTATCGCTCAGACCCATCTGACGTATGGTACATGTAAGATGGACGGCCACAGTCTTCGGAAGCTTACGGAAAGTCAGGCGCTCGCGAAGGAATGTCCATATGAATTCTGCAGGCTCATACAGATGCAGGCCTTTGATCTTGCTACGCATACGATGCAGACATGGGCTCTGATCGCACAGTATAGGATATTCGCCATTATTTGATGCCGCTCTCAGTGCCTGTTCCAATTCGGAAGTCTTCGCATCGGCCACATCCGGCATGCCTTTGCTCTCCCATATCATGCCGCAGCACAGCTTATCCATATTTTCCGGAAAGACCACCTCATATCCTGCCTTCTCGAGCAGAGCGACAGTTTCTTCGACCAGAGGACGCTGGTAATAGTCGTTCTTCGAAATGCCCATAGTCTGGTTGAGACACGACGGGAAATATACAACCTTCTGTCTAACCTCAGCAGCCGGACATGTCCCGGATGTAAATGCAGGTTTATATGCTTTCGGGAATGCCGGAGTCCACAGCGGGATACCCAGTCCTTCATGCAGCCCCGAGCAGACCGCAGACATGGCTTTGTCACCGAGCACCGCACATCCTGCAGCTGCCAGAGAGAGTGTGGCTCGCAGGGCGGACTTCACAGCACTGTAATGCTCAGCCGCCATAGTCCACGCCCTATGCGAGAATGCTCCTATTGACTGACGTCTGAGTTCATGGGTCAGGTCTGCAACATTGATACCCATAGGGCATGATGTAGAGCAGAGGCCATCAGCCGCGCAGGTATCGAGGCCTGCATATCTGTATTGCTGCTCCAGAGCACTCAGACGTGCCAGATCGCTGCCGTCCGCTCTTAGACGCGTGATTTCGCGCATCGTGGCAATACGGGTTCGTGAAGAAAGAGAGAAACCGCATGAAACGCAGTTCACTTCGCAGAATCCGCATTCGATACATTTATTTATCTTCGAGAATATCTCATCTGTACCTTCCGGAGCTCCCGGAGCCGGATGAAGCACAGGCAGAGCCTTGAAATCCTTGACGAAGCACTGCGGATCATCATTGAAGATGACACCGGGATTCAGTATGCCGTGAGGGTCAAAGATAGCTTTGAGACGTTTCATCACGGCAAAAGCCTTTTCGCCCCATTCATATGGAACAAAAGGAGCCATATTGCGTCCTGTGCCATGCTCGGCCTTCAAAGAACCGTCATATTTTCCAACAACCATGGCAGCAGTATCGCGTATCATAGCCTCATAGCGCGCCACCTCTGCATCGCTGTCGAAAGCCTGGTTTATGATAAAATGGAAGTTGCCATCCAGGGCATGACCGTAGATACAAGAATCATCATAGCCATGACGGGTCAGGAGGGCATCCAGGTCGGCAGTGGCTTCGGGCAGATGCTCGATAGGGAAAGCGACGTCTTCGATAAGACACGTGGTACCTTGCTTGCGCATGCCTCCCACCATAGGGAAAATGCCGGAGCGAATGGCCCAGTATTTCGCACAGACATCCTTGTCAGTTGAGAAATTGATGCCGGTGACAGTCTCGAAGCTGCAGAGCGATGCCTTCACCGCTTCTATCTTGCCCTCCAGCTCCTCAGGCGTCGATGCCACGACCTGCGTGAGCACAGCTGTAAGGGTATCGCACGGATATTCGCGCAATGTCGCATCGTTGACGGCCATCAGCGAGCGTATGTCCAGCATCTCAGCCGCATTGATATCAAGGTCCCGCATGGCAACGACAGCACTGGCCGCCAGCCTAATATCCTTGAAATATATCATAGCGCTCGCCTGCAGAGCAGGTACAGGCACCGTACGCATGGTAATCTCGCTCAGAAATGCCAGCGTACCCTCAGATCCGACTACGGAATGTGCTATTATATCGAACGGGTCGTCATATGTCACCAACGGCAACAGATTGAGGCCTGTAACGTTCTTGATGGAGTATTTGCGGCGTATGCGTGCTGAAAGTTCCTCGTCGCCAAGCACCTCGGCGCGAAGGTCTTCGATAGCTTTCAGAAACTCGGGGTGCGACGCACGGAAAGCCTCCCTGCTCGCAGAGTCCCCGGTATCGAGCACTGTACCGTCAGCGAGCACGATACGGGCACTGACCATGGTCCTGTCTGAGTTCGAATGCACGCCACAGCTCATGCCGGAAGCGTTGTTCATGACAATACCGCCTATCATCGCACTGCCTATGGATGCAGGGTCAGGACCCAGCTTACGGCCATATGCAGCAAGCTTTGCATTTACCTTGGAGCCCACCAGACCCGGCTGCATGGTCACGACATCCCCATTATCGGAGATGCTTATCCTTTCCCAATTCTTGCCGGCTACCACCAGCACGGAATCAGTCACCGATTGGCCGGACAGGGCCGTACCTGCAGCTCTGAATGTCACAGGAACACCATATTCAGATGCCGCTTTCACTATGATGGTCAATTCTTCCTCGCTTCTGCTGCGGATTACAGCCTTCGGAATCTGCCTGTAGAAACTGGCATCAGTACCCCATGCAAAGGTACGCAGCTGGTCGGTGTAGATCCTGTCTTTCTCGATATATGGCTGCACCGCAGCAAGGAAGGATTGATATTCCATTACAAGAACGCTAATTATGACTTAGAATTCTTTTTACAGCCTCCTCGATATTCTTTGCGGCAACATCTGGCAGCATGGCTGTCTCGAGAGGCATGTCCAGAGGAGTGACACGCTCTATGTATTCGAAGCCGCCTTCATGCAGCAGGTCATCATCTTTGATGCCGCCGCTCATCAGCGCCACTTTGATGCCTTGTTTACGGGCACGAGCCAGAACTCCAGCAGGAGTCTTGCCTTTGAGAGTCTGGAAGTCCGAACGGCCCTCGCCTGTGATTACGAGGTCAGCGCCTTTGATGATGCTGTCGAACTCGATCTGGTCGAGGACCATATCCACTCCCCTTTTCAGCTCGGCATCCACATATGCACGGAACGCACCGCCAAGACCGCCGGCCGCACCGGCACCAGGCATATCACTGACATCCACACCTGTATCCTCAAGGATCTTCTGCGCATATCCCGTGAGTCTTGCCTCGAGGACCTCGATATCTTCAGGCGAGGCACCTTTCTGAGGGCCGAAGACACGGGTAGCACCGGCAGGGCCTACATACGGGGTATCGACATCGCATGCCACAGTGAATTGCAGACCGCGCGCCTTCTCCAGAAAGCCTTCAGCCTGCACCATACCCATGCCGCCATCATTCGTGGCACTGCCGCCGAGTCCGATAAGGAAACGCTTGCAGCCATGGTCTATGGCGTCGACAATCATCTCTCCCAATCCGCGTGTAGTAGCAACGAGAGGGTTGCGTTCCTGAGGAGTAACCAGCATAAGTCCGCATGCCGAGGCACACTCGATAACAGCGAGATCACCCGCTACACCGTACTGTGCATCGACAGGACGGCCAAGAGGATCGGACACCCTGGCAGTACGCATATGTCCGCCAAGGCTGTCTACAATAGATTCCACCGTACCTTCGCCGCCATCGGCCACAGAGACCTTGACAACTTCTGCAGAAGGCAGGATATTTTTGATGCCTTTCTCAGCAGCTTTGGCAACATCTGCTGATGAAAGGCAACATTTATACGAGTCTGAAGCAACAACGATTTTCATAGAAATACTGAATTTTGGTTATTTCACGCAAAATAAATAAAATAACTTTAATCCACCAAAGCCGACTTGTCGATAAGTACGACAGGACAGTCCCACAGAGGAAGGTTGCCGAAGTGGAATCCATTCTCGATAACAATCCCTCTTGTGCGTATCAACTCTGGAATACCGTGCACATTTCCTGTCAGCATATCGACATATACCAGATTCCTGCTGTCGATATCAAGACCTCTTATCTCTACAGCAACGTTCTCCCTTCCAAGAGTGCTCTGCGGGCGCTTCTCGCCGAACCATAATACGCATCCTATCACCTTGTCACCTTTCCTGAGGCCGACACACATGATCTGGTGAGGGGCGCATGATTCTGCCGTAACGCTGTCATCAGGGACAATATCCGCAGTAATCAGCGAGGTCACATGCTGCACAGCATGGAACTTTGGACGCAGATACACAGGTTCACCTTTGAGATTGTTACGCATCAGTCCGAATGACTGTATCATCCAGCCATAGTTCAGATCTGTCATAGTGAAGACTGAATGAGGGCATCCCAGACTCCAGTGGACGAACATGCTGCGAAGATCCCATTTTGCCTGCGAATACTCATCCCACTCTATGGTATGCATGGCATGACCATACTCCAGCTGTGCCGGACAGCCAGTCTCTCCCTGAAGAAGCCTGATATCCGGAGAAAACGCCTTGACATCCTCTCGCAGCTTGCTTACCGCTTCAATGACAGTCTCGGGACGCTGCCAGTATGCATGGTATGTGATATAGTCCATATACTTGAGACCTCCCCTTTTCTGAACATCCGCCAGCGCCTGACGCAAGTACTGGTTATCCGGGCTGGTAGAGCCGAAGGCAGCGATTTTCACGTCTTTGTCGACCTCCCGTATAGCTTTCGCAGTGCGCACGAAAAGATTTGCATACAGGTCGTATGAATCCATCGCCTTGCGATTGTCCGGCTCATTCCATATCTCATACATGGTCACCTTGCCCTTATACTGACGAGCCACCGCCTTGACATATTTGAGCCATGCGTCCATGATAGGACCGTCAGGAAACAGTTTCGCATCCAGATCGGTACCGTGATTCGAATAGAGATTGTTGCCGTAACACAGGCACATCCAAGGATGGATCCCGCGCTCGATGAGTCCGTCAACATGCCTGTCGAGCCATTCGAAATCATATTTGCCTTTCTCACGCTCTGTCTTGGCCCATCCGCTCTGCAGACGTGCGTAGCCCACACCTGTCTGAGGGACAAAGTCCTTGTACATGTCGAAGTGTGAATAGTCCCTATCCATGCATTCGCAGCCTACTGACCACCACGATTCGCTGTTGAGGTCTGAAGACTTAGGCTGGATCTGCCCTACTACGGGCAGCAGAGCCGGATGCGCCTTGATATTGTCCCATGTGATGGAAGAAGGAAGCTGCTGAGCATGGCACGCCAGAGCGAGAACAGCAGCTGAAATCAAGGAAAACAAGATTCTTTTCATATCTATCTCTTATAATTCTTAACGCGGGAATCGTCGATGACGCCCGACCAGTTTAGACCATATGCGAAGTCATACGTGTGACCTGCAGAATCAACATAACATCTCATATCATGCGGCATATCCTCACACTGAGACTCAACTGTTTCCATATCGGCAGGCATCTGGCAAGGCAGCAGACCGTATGGCTCGGACTTGCCTGATATGATATCAAGTATGGCATTGTTGCACACGCCGAATCCTATGAGAAGAGCATCGCAAAAAGGCTCTATCTCAGCAGGAACGAACGGACGCTCGGATGCCACATAGACGACAACAGGTTTATCACCCATGAGCTTTCTGGTGTTCTGCACCAGATACATGTCATCCTCGTTCGAAGATGTCTCCTCTCTGCCATGATATGTTCTATCTGCCGAAGCCTCCTGTGGATCGCCGCCGGCGAGGCTGTGCTCCCTTGCAGACGTGGCCTTGTATGGGCCCCACTGCAGACTGATAGGATTATAATGGCCTTCTTTGTCCAGATCATCATCCTGCACATACCCCCAGTGGCCTACAGGGCTGTGGATATAGACAATGGCGAAGTCTGCTTCCTGCGGATCATCCACAACATCATAGTACTGGCCCAGAAGCTCCTTGGATATAGGATATTCGTCGTAAGCCACGGTAGGCTTCATCCAGTGCGTAAGACCGGCAGGCACATGGCGGAGAGGTTCATAGACCTTCACGCGCTTCTGCTCCGGATTTACCTGAGGCAGTGCAGATGAGTTCTTGAGCATGACTATGCTCTTGAGCTGGGCATCATATCCGGCAGCAACAAATTCTTTGCAACCTACAGTCTTTGCTGCAGCATCTGGGTCCACATAAGGGTTCTCGAAGTTGCCTACGCGGAATATATTCAGCAGAAGACGGGTAGCAGACAGTTCGAAACGCTCGCGTGCGCTCTGCCCGCCATATTTCTGCTCCCACAGCCTGTATGCAGCAAGGCTGATTTCATTGTCAGCGGCGCCGCCGAGCTGGTCCACGCCCGCCTCGAAGCATTTGAGGCGGCGCTCAGCCGGCGTTGCGAGCTCCATTCCCCATGGAGTGCCGGTGCATCCTGACACGCGGGCCCAAGGGACCTTGTTGTCATTGACTATACCCCAGTCCGTACATACGACGCCTTCATACTTATATCTATCGCGAAGAAGCTCCTGGATGATATAGTGACTGAAGCCGTTGGCCACGTTCTCGCCATCCGGAGCCTGGTCATATGGTATAGTGTAGTAAGGCATGACGGCAGAAGCCATGGCGGTCTTGCCAGGGAGTTTGAAGGCTCCATCTACGAATGGCACCAGCTGGCCGTTGAAATTGTCGCCCGGATATACTGCATATTTTCCTATGCCGAAATGCGCATCACGACCTGCCTCGCCAGTACCTCCGCCTGGCCAGTGTTTGACCATGCAGTTCACAGACTGTCCGCCCCATCCGGTCTTGCTGCCGTCAGTGTTCTGGAATGATTCGCAATAATTGAGCACTATGTCGCGGAGCAGGATAGGGTCTTCTGCAAATGTACCGTAAAAACGTCTCCAGCGCGGCTCCGAAGCCATATCTGCCTGAGGAGACAAGGCTGTAGTAATACCCATTGCACGGTACTCTGCCGAACAGACATCGCCATGCTTTCTTATAACATCCATGTCGAATGTCGCACCCATTCCCATCTCGCGAGGCCATTTGGAAATATCGTTCTCGCCTACCGGATTGAATTCGCCGTCAGGCTCGGGCTTGTAATTGTTCACATTTGCGGCACCATTGGTGTAATTGCGCGGATCAGTGGAATTGTTGGAAGGAACGCCGAATGGTTCCGACTCGCAGAATGCCTGCACATTGTTTGACCACTGCGCAGCAGTCTTTGCGTCTTTGACAGCTGCAACCAGCATGTGACGTATATAATCCTCCTTGAGATATTTGATGTGCTTTTCTACCAAGTCAGGACTTTGAGGGCTGACAGCGCTGGAATAAAGCATGAGGCCGCAGATGCGCTCTATGGGAAGTTTGGAGGCCAGGTCCTGTGCGCGTTGCAGATCACTTACACGCCAGTCTTCATATACATCCAGTTCGCCATCCCTGTCCAGGTCCTTGAACGCATAGCCATCCACTTCGATAACAGGACAGCTGGTATATCCCAGAGTCGGGCCTTTGGTCTGATGGACCAGTCTGTAATCATCTTTATACTCGTATGAGATTACATTCCCACAAGAGATGGCCGTCAGAGAAACGGATACATACAACAAAATTCTCTTCATGATTCACTATATTACAAAGCAGCCAGGCCGTTGAAGGTGGCATTATCAAAGTCTGAAATAGCGCTGATGGCAATATTGACGCCCTCTGCTTCAAGCCTGTCCTCGACAGAAGGTGCGAAAAGCTCGCATGAACGCGAGATCTGGCCCCCGAGGAGCAGGCACTCTATGCCATATTCCTTCAGAATAGGTGCAATCTGCTCTCCTATGATGGCACCCATCTGTTCGAATGCACTTTTCGCCTGAACATCACCAGCCTTCGCCTTGTCGGCAATCTCCTTTACAGTAAGCTGGTCGCTGCCATAGAGCTTCCATACTCCCCTCTTGGATGCATAGTCCTCCAGCACACCGTCTTTGTATGGACGGCAATACAGGCTGATCAGAGGGCTGCCGTTTTCGTTATTGACCAGCTTTCCATCGACGCTCATCGCGAATCCCAGGCCCGTACCCAGCGCAATCATGGCAACACGTTTATATGGCTTGCCGTTGCCACCGGCCATCTCGCCGAGAAGCATGCAGTTCACATCATGCAGAAACCTGCAATCCCTGACGCCGACGATATCCTGGAAATACTCATCATACACAGCGGCAAACTTGTGTTTCATCAGGAAATGCCCTGTCTCGTAATTAAAAGGACCCGGAACTGCCGCACGGATGCAATCGTAATCCGCGGCCGCCTCACGTAAAGAAGCCACAATGCTGTCTCTGCTTCCCGCAGAATCGATAGGGATCTCGCGTCCATCAGAGCACTTGATGAATGTACCGCCGATATCGAGCAATATTTTCTTTTCCATAATTGGTGATCATTATAAATGTTTATCATGTAAATATAAGGATTTCTGCATTTATATTAAATATTATCTTAACTTTGTTGAACTGTGGTATACAACACCACTATAAGACTATGGCAGGAAATTTCAGAATAGAAGACAGAGTCCCTATCTACAAACAGATAATCGACTATTTCGAGTCGCAGATCATTTCAGGCAAACTGGCTCCGGGAGTCGGAGTGCCATCGATGAACGAGATGGCAGAACAGCAGGCCATATCAAAAGAGACCGTAAAGAAAGCATACGGCATACTCTGCAAGAGAGGGCTGCTGGAGTCGCACCAGGGCAAGGGATTCTTCGTCGCTTCCAGAAAAATAGGCTCCAACGTCCGTGTTCTCATGCTTGTCGACACTCTGACGCCATACAGGCAGGCAT
>JAZRXU010000139.1:0-9111 GCA_045600345.1 Candidatus Cryptobacteroides sp.
GGGTTTGTGCTGAAAAGACCGGAATAACCGCCATGAAGACCGATAACCCTGTAGCCTTTGGAAAGGAAAGTCTTGGCTACGCTCATTGAAACGCTGTTCATTCCCGGGGCAGGACCGCCACCGCAAAGAATAATGATAGAATCTTTCATTTTTGTAGTGTTATTTATAAGTTTTCAAAAGTTCGGAATGCCTTGAAAAAATGCAACGCAAAGATAAGAAAAAAAGGGAAATTTTTAGTATTTTTGTGCGTTTATGGAAACGAATTACTCAGACCGGATCTTAGAGCTCAGAAACGAGCTTATGGAGCACAACAGACGCTATTATGTAGACAATGCTCCAAGCATCAGCGATTATGATTACGATATGCTCATGAACGAGCTCATTGCCCTTGAAAAGGCACATCCTGAGCTGATAACCCCGGACTCTCCTACCCAACGTGTCGGCTCGGACCTGGAGGACAGCGAGGATGGAAGTACTGTTTCCAAGGAATTCGCCCATCTGCCTCACCGTTATCCAATGCTCAGCCTGGGCAACACATACAGCATGGATGAAGTGCAGGAGTTTGTGGATCGCGCCTCCAAGAGCATCGATGGTGATTTCTCTTTCAGCTGTGAGCTCAAATTTGACGGAACTGCCATATGTCTGACATACGAAGACGGTGTTCTCGTTCGCGCGCTCACGCGAGGGGATGGCACCATAGGAGATGACGTCCTTAACAATGTGCGCAGAATCAAATCCATCCCCCAGCGGCTGACGGGCAGCGGCTACCCTTCCCTTTTCGAGATACGAGGTGAGATATACATGCCTTACAAGGCTTTCGATGCCTTGTGCAAAGAGAGGGAGGAAGCGGGCGAAGCTCCTTTTGCCAATCCGCGCAATGCAGCATCCGGCTCACTAAAGCTCCAGGACAGCAGAGAAGTGGGAAGACGCGGGCTGGAATGTACCCTGTATCATATTCTGGGCGAGAACCTGCCGTTCGACACGCACAGCGAGGCGCTGGCCAAAGCAGCATCGTGGGGATTGCCGATAAGTGACAAGGCGCGTGTATGCCATGGACTTGAAGAAGTAGAAGACTTTATAACATATTGGGATACAGAGCGCAAGAAGCTTCCATTTGCAACGGATGGTGCAGTCATAAAAATAAACGAACTAGCTCTGCAGCGTCATCTCGGCTTTACAAGCAAGTTACCACGCTGGGCAGTTGCATACAAGTTCAAGGCAGAACAGGCTCTCACTGAGGTTAGAAGCATAGACTATCAGGTAGGGCGTACCGGCGCTGTCACTCCCGTGGCAAACCTGGCTCCTGTGCAGCTGAGCGGCACCATCGTCAAGCGTGCCACCCTCAATAATGCAGAATGGATGGAGCAGCTGGACATACGCGTGGGCGACTGGGTGTATGTGGAAAAAGGCGGAGAAATCATTCCCAAGATTACAGCAATAGAGTCTTCCAAACGCCCATTGGTAGCTGTAAAACCCGAATTTCCGAGTGTTTGCCCAGATTGCGGAACTGTTCTGGTGCGCGCAGAGGGTGAAACGAAATGGTTCTGTCCCAACACATGGGGATGCCCTACCCAGGTTAAGGAAACTCTGGTGCATTTCCTGAGCAGAAAGGCAATGAATGTTCTGGCAGGCGATGCCACGGTGGCTCAGCTGTATGATCTTGGGCTTGTGAAGGTGCCTGCAGATTTCTATGACTTGAAATTCACGGACCTGTACAGACTGGAGGGGTGGAAGGAAAAGAGCTGCGAAAGGTTTCTGAAGAGTCTGGAAAAGAGTCGTGAGGTAAGCTTCGAACACGTGGTTTTTGCCCTGAGCATACGCAATGTGGGTGAGACCACTGCGAAGGCCCTGGCGCGTCACTTCGGGAATATCGATGCCTTTGCCGCCGCCACCCGTGAGCAGCTTATGGAGGTCGGCGATATAGGCGGCATAATCGCAGACAGCATAATAAGATATTTCGCTTCTCCCGTCAATCAAGAAAATATAGAGCGCCTGAAAGCTGCCGGATTGCAGTTCTCGATGGAGGCCCAGGGACCGAAAGATGATATCCTCGAAGGCAAAAGCATCGTGATAACCGGAACATACAGTATCAGCCGCGATCAGATGAAAGCGATGATAGAGGCTCATGGCGGCAAGGCCTCCGGCAGCATAAGTGCCAGGACTGCATACGTGATAGTTGGAGATAAACCGGGCCCTGAGAAAGTAAAAAAGGCAGAAGAGCTTGGGGTAAGAATGATCTCCGAAGGAGATTTTTATGCCATTGTAGGTGAAAAATCCCCTGAAATCGAAGAAAAAGAGTTAACTTTGTTCTGATATGGGGATAAAAAGAACAGTCAGGAATGGTAAGAGTTTCATCAGCAACGACCTGTGGCAGGTGGAAATTGATGGGCTCAGCCGTATCAAACGCAATATCGTTCAGAGTTTGCGCGTCGCCGTGCTTACCAGCCGTACTTTCAGCTCGCAGAAAATAGGTTTCCAAAGTGTCGCTTTGAGTTTTTTCTGCACTATGGCTGTTGTACCCTTTCTCTCTGTGGCAATGGCCGTGACCAATGGTCTCGGTCTGTCGGATGCCCTGTACGGAATATTGCACACAAACTTTCCCAACAGCCCGGAGATAGTGGAATATCTGATGACCTACGCTGACAATATCCTTCTCAAGGCTACGTCATCAGTGCTCGGTTTCATTAGCGCTGCTTTCTTTGTATGGCTGGTGATATGGATGATGCTGTGCGTTGAGAATGTATTCAACAATGTATGGAAAGTGAGCGAGAGCCGCAGCTTCGCACGCAGGTTCTGGCGTGACGTGGCAATTGTTCTCATATCACCGTTTCTGATGCTTCTGCTCTATGGCGGTGCCATTCTGATGACCGGTATTCTCAGCATAAGCTGGGTGAAGTGGCTGCTGATCTTCGTGATATCCACATTCACATTCTCAGCCATGTACAAGTTCATACCGAATACCGATGTCAAATACAGGAATGCGCTGAAGGCTGCCGTATTCAGCGGTTTCGCTTTCACCGTCATTCAGCTTGTGTATGTCGAATCGCAGATATTCCTGACAAGGCTGAGCGGCATATATGGTGCGATAGCTGCCATCCCCTTTTTCATGTTCTGGCTGAACTTCAGCTGGTATGTGATACTTGTTGGAGCGGAGCTCAGTTATTCCTTCCAGAATGTTCATCAATACAGTTTAGAATATGAAGCCCAAGAGTGAGTTTACCCGGCAGGATTATGACATAATTGAGCGGGACTATGCTCTTTTGAAGGAGGCTGCATCCAGACGCTGTACTGACGGGCAGCAGATGGAGCTTGTGCAGAAGGCATTTGAATTCGCGAATTCTGCCCATAATGGAGTCAGACGCCGCAGTGGTGAGCCATATATAATGCATCCCATTGCCGTTGCCCGCATAGTTGTCGAAGAGATAGGGCTCGGTCATAAGAGCATATGTGCTGCACTTCTTCATGATGTCGTCGAAGATACTTCATACACGGTCGAAGATATACGCAACCTTTTCGGAGAGAAGATTGCCTCGCTCGTAGACGGGCTTACCAAGATCAAGACCGTTCTGGATAACGAAGACAGCAAGAAGACGGACTCGCAAAGCCTTCAGGCAGAGAACTTCAAGCGTATCCTGCTGACGCTCAACGATGATGTCCGCGTGGTGCTTATCAAGATGGCAGACCGTCTGCACAACTGCCGTACAATTGATTTCATGCCGGAATACAAGAGGGAGAAGATACTTTCCGAGACAATGTATATCTTCATTCCCCTCGCTCACCGCCTCGGTCTGTACACCATAAAGTCCGAGATGGAGAATATATGGCTCAAGTTCAAGGAGCCGGAGGCATATGAGCATATAGTCGGACTGATCAATGCCACTACCACAGACCGCGAGAAGATGATAGACGATTTCCTCAAGCCCATACGCAAGTCGCTCGATGAGGCAGGCATCGAATATACCATCAAAAAACGCGTCAAGACCCCATACAGCATCTGGCATAAGATAAACACAAAGCATGTGTCTTATGAACAGATCAGCGATCTGTATGCTGTTCGTATCATATTCAAGCCTTCTTCAGAGGATATCGTACAGGAACGCAATGAATGTTTCCGGATCTTTGCACTGGTGACAGCCATCTATGATTATCGTCCGGACCGTGTACGCGACTGGCTCATGCACCCGAAATCCAACGGTTATGAGGCCCTTCATCTGACCGTTCTTACAAAGGACAGGACAAACGTGGAAGTGCAGATACGTACCAAGCGCATGGACGACATTGCCGAAAAAGGCATTGCCGCACACTGGAATTACAAGAAAAACCAGGAAGGCACCGAGATAAGCAACACTGACAGATGGATCGCACGAATCAAGGAGATTCTGGAAGATCCTCAGGCAAGTTCGGTGGAGATGCTCGACAAGATCCATGATGATCTGATGGAGAGCGATATCTTCGTCTTCGACAACAAAGGCGAACAGCATATGATAATTCAGGGCGCTACTGCTCTGGATTTCGGATATATGCAGGGATCCGAGATCGGAGACCATGCCATCGCTGCCAAGATAAACTACAAGCTATGTCCGCTCAGCCAGACTCTGCGCAGCGGAGATCAGGTGGAGATCATCACATCCCAGAAAGAGGAGCCCAAGCAGGAATGGCTGCGTTTCCTCAAGACTCAGCAGGCTATACTCTGCGTCAAGAATGCTCTCGGCATAAGGGATGACAAACTGTATGCTGAGCAGGAAAATCAGAAATATATAATCGCCGACTGCTGCAAACCGATTCCCGGCGATCACGTCGTAGGCTTTGTCTGCTCGGACGGCAGCATAGAAATACACAAGAAATCATGCCCTGTGGCCGATTCTCTGGCCAGCAAATATGGCAATAAGATAGTCACACCGAAGTGGGTTGGTGACACGTACTCGGCATTCCCTGTCCGACTTCTGATGTCAGGTATCGATCGCATGGGGCTCATGCATGAAATATCAGGCAAGATATCACAGGAGAAACGCATAAGTTTCAAAGCCATCAGCATTGTGACCGGAGACGGTCTGTTCGAGGGCCATATGGACATATGGGTGCGTGACACCGAGACTCTTCAGTCCGTAATCGAACTTCTCGAACAGATACAGGGTATACAAAGCATCAAACGTATCGACTTGTAATGAAAATCAGAAACCTCATACCTCTTTTGCCCGCAGTTGCGATACTTGTATCGATGCTGTTTTCGCATTCATGCGCCAATACAAGCGGCTCTCCCAGCGGCGGACCCAAAGACACCATACCTCCTTCGTTATTAGGCGTGAAACCTCTCCCAGGTGCTCTTAATGTGCCTACACACAACTTCGAGATCGTTTTCACCTTCAACGAATACGTACAGTGCAAGGAGGTGAAGGCTATCAGCGTCTCCCCTCCTCTGGAAAAGCCCCTGAAGTCGAAGCTTCGCGGCAAATCCGTCGTGCTGACCAGCGAGAGCGACCTGGAGCCGAATACAACCTACACCATTGATATCACAGGTGCAATCGTTGACAACAACGAGGGCAACAAGTTCCCCGGATATGCACTTACCTTCAGCACAGGAGATCAGATAGACTCAATGTATGTTACAGGCATTGTTCAGGACTGCCAGACTCTTAACCCGGTAAAAGGTGCTACTGTGATGCTCTATAAGGACCACGCTGACTCTGCGCTCTTCCTGCATCGTCCGGATGCTGTCGCAAAGACTGATGACTGGGGATTTTTCTGCCTGAGAAATATTCAGGACACAGTTTTCCGTCTCTATGCCATTGAGGATAAAAACAATAACAATATTTATGACCCGGCAACGGAGACCGTAGCTTTTGCAGACTCGCTGGTGATACCTGACAAAAAAGTCGCGGAAGGCATTTACGAACTTTATAAATTCGATATGCTTGACACCCTTTCATGTCAGAAACGTCAGAATGACTATGAACTTAATCTCTTCATGGGGCTGAATTCAAAGCAGGATATCAAGAATCACGGCCGCATCGGAGAGCGTACTGCGTTTGTATCATTCATGAGCCGCGATGCCGTTGTAGATTCCGTATGGTTCACCGGCATCAACTCCAAACGTGTCATCAAGCAGTTCAATGACACTCATGATTCCCTGCTCCTGTGGATAAACAGTCAGAAGAAGCAGAAAGACACTCTGTATCTGAATGTCTCATATCTGAAAACCGACACAACAGGCCTCCTTGTCAAAACCCTTGACAAGTTCAAACTCGCAAGAGACAAGAAAGATGTTGCCAAAAGTTCCCGTCGTGATATCAAGCACGAAGATACTATTGCAGTGTACAAGGCTGAAGCTCCTGCAGAGACATTCGAACAGTACGGCATCCGCATTGCGTTCGACTATCCTGTCATCAAGGGAAGTTTTGACAGCCTGAAATATCACGCAATAAACCCTCGTCAGAAAAAGGTGGATGCCAAATATACATGGCAGAGGGACACCGGAGACATGCGTGTCGTATATGTCAAACATAATGGCAAATTCCAGCCGGGATTCGAGTATGTACTTACAGTGCCCCACCGCATGTTCCGTGACGTAAACGGTTTCTATAATGACAGTACCGTGGTCAAGGTGAAGCTTCCGGATGATGACAAGCTCAGCAAGATAACTCTGAAGGTGAGCGGAATCGAAGGCGGCCAATATCTTGTGGACCTCCTTAATGAGAAGCGTGACAAAGTGCTGCGTAATTACACCATCACCGCCGACTGTACCCTGGATTTTCCATATCTTAAAGAAGGAAAATACTGCATACGCATTACAGAAGACAAAAACGGCAACGGCAAGGTGGATACCGGAGATCTTCTGGGCCATCGTCAGCCGGAGAAGGTAAAATTCTACAAGTTGGAAGACGGCAAATTTCTTATCGATATCATGCCGTCAGTCGAACTGGAACAGGACGTTAATCTTAAAGAACTTTTTGAATAATGAAGAAGTGGAGTCTGATATTCGTCCTGATGGCGATCTGCAGCATCAATCTTGCTGCTCAGGAAGAGGAAGTAGAGAAGCCGGACAAGAATGCGGAACTGATGAAGGCCGTGTCGGAAGTGCCCGGGCTGACCATTGATACCACTTTTGTCAAGAAGTACAAGGTAATCAATGACTATTCCATGCTCGGTGTGCAATATGGAGTGAACATGGCCACCGGAATGATGAATCCGACAAAGGATTTCAAAATGAACATTCTGCCTGTCGATGTGGGCATATTATATACGCGCTATTGCAAGATGTTCGGATACATGCCTTACTTCGGCTTTCAGGGCGGTGTGTTTTTCACGCAGCAGGCATGGGAATTTTCCACAGATGAAGATACAGAGATGCCGACATATAATCTTCTGGGAGCATACAAGGCGAAAATGAACGTGATAGAAGTACCTATTGCCGCCCATATGCATGTAGACTTCTGGAAGATGAAGCTTATTGTGAATATCGGAGTATATGGCGGTTACCGTCTGGATATCCACAGAGGATACAATGATGTGCAATGCAAGCCATCAGACGAACGCCGTCAATATGCAGACAGCTTCCATTTTAACGAGAGACGCTTTGTGTACGGCATACAGGGCACAGGAGGTATAGGTTTCATATTCGACCCTATAGAGATACATATCACTGCTTCATACAAATACGATCTGTCCTATATTTATAAACCTAACATAAGCAGCAGGACTTTCGTGGAAGGCGAAAATAATTCCAATTACTACTATACATGGACAAATATGAACAATATAGTAGTCGGAGTCGGTGTACATTATCAGCTGTCACGCAGAGTCGGCCCTACCCGCAGGTCACTGCGCGAGGAGGCAAGGCGTCAGGTGGAGGAAATGACGGGAACTACGGAAGTGGAGACCAAGCGAGGGAACAAAATACAAGAAGCATTTCTAAATGAAAAAGATAGTAGCGAAAATAGGTAATGTTCTGGTCGGCGGCGACAATCCGGTTGTTGTCCAGACCATGTGCAACACTCACACGGCTGACGTGGAGGCGTCATATCAGCAGTGCGTGCGTCTTGCGAAGGCCGGTGCGCGCATCATACGCCTCACTACCCCATCGCTCAGTGATGTGGACGCACTTGCTCAGGTCAAGGCCCGTCTTCGTGCTTCCGGCATAGATACTCCCCTCGTTGCCGACATACATTTCCGCAGCGACGTGGCTCTTGCCGCAGCCGCCGTGGTGGAGAAAGTGCGCATCAATCCAGGCAACTTCCATAAGGATCCGGTGAAGGCGGCTGAAGAATTCAAGAAATTCCTGGGTATATGTCGCGAACATGGCACTGCTGTACGCATCGGCGTCAATCACGGCTCATTGGGCGAACGTATCACCACGTTATATGGCAATACGCCTGAGGGCATGGCCATGGCTGCCATGGAATGGCTGCAGATGTGTATAGACGAAGATTTCTATAATGTGGTAGTGTCGCTCAAGGCGTCCAATACCGTCGTTATGGTACAGGCCTATCGCATCCTGGTCGAAAAGATGAAGGAAACCGGACTGATGTTCCCTCTCCATCTGGGAGTCACAGAGGCAGGCAATGGAGACGGCGGCCGCATAAAGTCTGCCGTAGGCATTTCTGCCCTTTTGAATGAAGCTCTGGGAGACACTATCAGAGTGTCGCTTACGGAAGATCCGCAGGCAGAGATTCCTGCTGCCTATTCAATCATTGAAAGTTGTCCTGCATCTGCAGAACGTGGAGTTGCCGAGAATGTGATGAAGTCAAATCCATGGGAGCAGCATATAATAAGATACGCCTGCAAGTACGGAGCAGAACTGCTGGACCGGAAGATTGATGATTTTCAGCTAAGCAGCGAATACGGACCGGAACGGGACGCATACGTCAAAGACGAGATTCTTCAGGCTGCCCGCAGGCGCTTCTACAGGCCTGAATATATAGCATGTCCGGGCTGCGGCCGAACGATGTATAATCTGGAATCTACATTTGAGCAGGTAAAGGCAAGGACATCGCATCTGAAAAATGTATGCATAGCCGTGATGGGATGCATAGTCAACGGCCCTGGAGAGATGGCGGCTGCAGATTTTGGATATGTCGGAGAAGGGCGTGGCCTGGCGTCGATATACAAGGGTCA
>JAZRXU010000140.1:0-4067 GCA_045600345.1 Candidatus Cryptobacteroides sp.
GTCATCATGATAGCTGCACCGGTACGCGAGAATCCCTCCCGACAGGCATCAGAACTCATCTTATCGATGCGAACCACCGCCTTCTCCGAAGGGTCAATGGCACCGAGAAGAGCTATCTCTTCGTCGGCACTGGCAGCCTCAACGACTTCATCCACAATCCAGGCCTCGCCATATGCCTCTTCATTCACAAGAGGAGGATAATCCTCTCCTATTATTATATAGCGGCAGTTCAACATGTTGAGAACCGGCATTCCCTTTACCTGCTCCTGCATTTCCTCAAGGGTGGATGCCTGTGAAGCGGCAGAATAGAATGACTTGATCTCGCCCGATATATAATGGTCTATCAGATCCTGATACCGCTGCATCTTGGTAGGAGAATAGCCGCCTATGCTTTTGTGACGGAAGCTTGTCACGCTGCTGTTGAAAGTGTTTTCGCTGAGATCCAGCACGCGATATGAAGGGTCAGTGTCTTCGAGTATCATCTTGTCCACTTCCCTTATGTCGAACTGGGCATTGAAATCACGAGGAGTCACAAAGTGGCTGCTATTGAGATAACGCTTTCCCATGCTCCACATATCGCCAAGTATGAGAACGCCGATAACAGAAGCGGCCAATATCGTATGCCTGAGGGCATCTTTCGATGCAGACTTGTATTGGCTCCATATGATAAGAGCAGCACTCACAACGATAAGCAGGAAACTGCGCCATGCATCCACCTGCATCAGATGCTTGCGGTCTGCTTTCAGAGCATCCACGATAACGCTCTGCATCTGGGCATCCGACTCCGCCTCGAAGCTTCCTACGACGCCCGGTATCAGAGCACACAGCGCACAATAGCCTGCCGTTATGCCCAATGCTATCCAAGTACCCTTCACTACCCGTTTCGCATCAAAATCACGTTTCATGATACGGTCAAGAGTATATATGCCCAGCAGAGGAACACAGAACTGCAGCACCACAAGAGCCATCGACACCGTGCGGAACTTGTTGTACATAGGTGCATAATTGAACCACAGCTCGGTAAACCACATGAAATGACGTCCCCACGCAAGCATGATGGCCAGCACCACGCTGACAAGCAGCCACCACTTCTCACGCCCTCCAAGCACGCACAAGCCCAGTATGAACAGGAAAATGCTTATGGCACCCATATACATTGGGCCTGCTGTGAACGGCTGAGGGCCCCAATAAAGCGGTAGGGCCTGACATATCTGCCTTGCATTCTGTCCGGCACGCTTGAAAAGCTGATAAGTGGCAGAGTCGCTGCCCAGGCTTCCGCTGGATGAACCGCCATTGAGATTGGCAATAAGCATATTCGGAGTCTCCTCTATGCCATAGGACCAGGCTGTGGCATAATCCAGGTCGAGACCCTTATTCTTGGACTCGCTACCGTTGGATGCTCCGCTTAATTCGCTGCCTCCACGCATTGTGAATGGAGTGTAGGCGTATGTAGGTATGAGCTTGTTGGCATTCGTTCCTATGCCCACCATTCCAAGAAACAGAAGCAATGCGGAAGCCGCTGCAAACCTGACGAAAAGGTGACGATTCTCCTTAAGAAGTACCCATACGAAGGCTGTCACGGCATATATGACTATTATAATTGCAAGATAATATGTTATCTGCACATGGTTGGCCTTTATCTGGAAAGAAAGTGCCAGAGCGAATAGTGCGGCGCCCAGCACGGTGCCGGGCAACCATGTTCTGACCCCACGGGATGCCTCTGAACCCCTGTCGCCACCCTTGAAAGCCGCCCTGTAAGTATAGATCATCGCGGCAATGGCCCATGGTGCAAAAGCTATAGCCTGCATCTTGGTGTTGTGACCTACCTGTATAATCTGGAAATTATATGCGCAGAATGCCACAGCTATGGCTCCTGCAATGGCCAGAAAGCGGTTTACGCCCATTGCGAGCATCATCAGAAATGCGCCCAGCAGAGCCAGGAAAATATAGGAGGCAGGACGCTTACCCCATAGCAGTGCATTGTAAAGAGGCTTAGTCCAATCACCCTTGAAATCATCAATGAAAGTGACATTAGGCATACCTCCGAACATGCTGTCACTCCATGCTGTCTTGTCGTCAGGATGCGCGGCATTCCAGTCTATAGACTCCTGAGCCATGCCCTTCCATCCGCTGATATCACTCTGGTTGACTATCTTGCCATTGAGCACACCGGGTACGAACGCGTAGCTCAGAATAATAAAAAACGCCACTATGGCTGCATATATGCCTATGTTTTTTATCAGATCCTTATTCATATCTTACTTTTCGTGACAGCATATTTCATCTAAAAGCGAGGCATACCTGGCAGCCAATGCACGACGTGTGTACTGACTGATATCCGCCTTGTTCGGAGCAAGCATGCCGTGCTGCCATTTTTCATAGTTTTCCTCTATCCACCGCCTCATACCTTCCTTTTCTTCCCATTCGAATGTCGTCCCCGCCCCGGATGAAGACAGTATGGCAGCCATAGCGCCATCTTTCTGGCCTATGCCTATCACAGGACGACGCGACGCAAGATACTCGAACAGTTTGCCTGGAAGTGTCGCACGGTATTCAGGCTCCCGTCGCAAAGGAAGCATCAGGATAGACGCATCCTGCATGGCCTTAACCACCTTCGTATGATCCAGATAACCCATATCGGTCATATTATCCCCAAGCCCGGCAGCTCTGACACTCTCAATAACAGCCGTATCCGTCTTGCCGCACAGCACCAGCCGAAAATCGTTTGCAAAATCCTTCCTGCTCTGCACCAGTTCTCCCAAAGCCTGCCACAGCGACTCTGGGTTGCCGTCTGCTGCAAAAAGGCCGGCATGCAGAAGAGTGAAATGTCTGTCGGCGGCGCTATCAACATCCTGAATTTTATCTGTCGGAAAATCGCTCTCGTCAAAACCGTTGGTTATAAGTTCCACCGGAGTGCCGGTAGCCTGACGAAAGTCTGCCTGAACAAGAGGAGATACCGCAACAACTCGCGTAGCCTCATCGAGCACCGAAAGTTCCATTTTAACATGCTGCTTCTCCGCCCATGGAGTAAGGCAAAGATGCTTGAAATAAAACATCCTGGTCCATGGATCGCGAAAATCAGCCACCCACGGAAGCCCTGTTCGACGGGCAATTCCACGGGCGATAAGGTGCATGCTCTGAGGAGGTCCCGTACTGATGATGGCATCCACGGGATGCTCCTTAAGATAACGCAACAGATATTTGATGGACGGGCGCACCCACATTACACGCGGATCAGGTATGAAGCAATTGCCGCGTATCCACATCGCAATGCGCTGCTTGAAGGACTTTTTCTGGCTGTTGATAGGGGTTACCTGCGCACTAGTGGCTTTTTTGGCAAACTGTCCAGGCTCAACAATAGGACGGCGTATTACCTCCACCTCTGCTGGAATCTCTGCTGCGAGAGTGGTGTCTGTAGCCGTCAGAGCAGGATTCTCCGGGGTATACACGACAGGCTGCCAGCCCAGGCTGGACAGATATTTGCACATCTTCACCCATCTCTGCACACCGCTGCCTCCGCTAGGTGGCCAGTAATAAGCTATAACCAGTACCCTTTTCATGAATCAGCAGCAGGCAATTATCCCAGAGGATGTTCCAAACCGTCAGGAGACACAAGCACAGCACCCACTTCCGGACGCGCCAGATGTCCTATTATATCCCAGTTCTGGAAGTCGTGACGGAATTTCTCATGCTCGCCGATAGGAATGGTGAACAGCAGACAGTTGTCATCGCCTCCTTTAAGGGCCGCCTGAAGCGGATCCACACCAAGCTCCTTGGCAGCATCTATGCTTCCGCCCGCAAAAGGCAGTTTGTCGACATAAACCTTCGCACCCAGACCGCTGTCTGCCACCAGTTCAGCCAGCGTGGCCTGCAGTCCCTTGGTACAGAAATATCCGAAAGAAGGGGTGATGCCACTTTCCTGCAATGCGCTCACCACATACGGAGACAACTCCGGTTTGAGATACGCTCCGACGAGCTGTTTGTACTTTTCCAGGCGCGCGTCGCGTTGTTTCTGTTCTAGCGAAGATGCGCCACGCATTATCTGCTCGCCCAAGAAGGCTGCACCG
>JAZRXU010000141.1:0-11739 GCA_045600345.1 Candidatus Cryptobacteroides sp.
GATGAAATAGAATTGATTGCCAGACGTGATGCCCTGCAGTCTCTGGTTTTCGGCACAGAACAGCAGGAAGAACAGCTTGCCGATCTGAAGTCGGCTTTTGACAAGTGCTCGAAAGAGTACGACAGCGTTGCCTCATGCCTGCATTCACGCAGACTTGCGCAGTCTGAAGAATTTGCAGCAAAGGTCCTGGATAATCTTAAGTTCATGGAGCTCGACAAAGTATCGTTCCATGTCCAGATCGAGGAGTGTGCTCCCACTGCCTCCGGTATAGACCAGATATGCTTCATGTTCAATGCTGCAGGCGGAACTCCGACTCCTATGGCCAAGTGTGCGTCAGGAGGTGAGCTCAGCCGTATCATGCTTGCACTGAAGCAGCTTATGAGCCAGTTCATGACCATGCCTGTGATGGTGTTTGATGAGATAGACACGGGAGTCAGCGGAAGCGTGGCAGATAAGATGGGCTCTGTCATCTGTACAATGGGCGAGCGTATGCAGGTATTCGCCATTACACATCTTCCTCAGGTTGCCGCCAAGGGTCAGGCACATTATCTTGTCGAGAAGACAGTCGCAGAGGGCAGTGCGGTCAGCACAATTAAAAAACTCTCCGCAGAGCAGAGAGTTCTGGAGATTGCACGTATGCTAAGCGGTGCGTCCCTTAGCCAGGCTGCAATTGACAACGCACGCGCTTTGTTATCTTAATACTATCTTGTAGTCGCGCTGGTATTCCAGCTTGCGTGATCCCACGTTCACAAGACCTCCATTTTCAAGTCTTACCAGTTTGAAGCTGCTCTGGAGCAGGTCCATCTGTTTTCTTGTGCTTATAAGATCCGGCCATGCCTTGCCATATTCGCCCCATGTTGTCGAGAGAAATACTGCCAGATCGTGGCCCTGAAATGCATATTGACTAGGCTCGCAATTGTATAGAGCCCTGTATTTCTGAATGAATTCCTGCGTTTCAGCTGCGTTGTAGTCGATGTAATATGAACATAACACGTGCAGATGTGCGCGGTGTATGTTTTCTACAGGGATAGACTGGTACGAAGTCACTTTGCTTCCTGCATAGCAGATGATGTTGCCCTTGTTCTCCTCTATGCACATGTTGCGTATGGCGTTGTTAAGCACAGCTTCGCTGTTTATTGCCAGAATCACTTTGTTGGTCACGTCCTCTTTGTATGCTTTGCTCCAGCCTTGAATTTCTCCCTGTACCCAGCACTTGCATAGCGTATAGGAAATATTGTGTGCTTCAAGCGCCTGTTTGACGTCGTTCAGGCCTGCAGTGTCCATGTCACTGCTGATGACGATGAAGTTGTCTCCCTCATTGTATTCCATAGCGAGTTCAAACTGACCGGCATTGGATGCTGCCAGCTGTACCACATTGGTCTTTGCAGCAGCTATATTCGCCGTCTTGGGGTCCAGCGGGGATATGAGCATGGCGGTCGAATCATTATTTGCTATGGTTTCGAAATCATTGCTGCGGAAAGGACCTATCACGATGTCGCTGGCAGATGCTTTGCCCATATCATCGGCGCTGGTTATGTCCCTGACGTCCAATGTTATGTTCATGCCTTTGTCTGCCACTTCCCTGATACCCATAAGCACACCTCCGTAGAAGTCCATGACTCCGGCACGCTGGCTCTCACTGCCGCTGTTGAAAGGCAGATAAAGCCCCAGCTTGAAGTCATTGCTTGGGATGGCCTGTGTGTACTTTTCTGGCGCGGATGGCTCGGTTGCAGCAGATTGCAGTGCTTCGCCCTCCGGTTCGGACTTTTCTGCTGTAGCAGGAGATTCACCGCCGTTCTCGGGCCATAATTTCTCATCAGTCGGGATAAGGAGCTTCTGACGGTTCTCCACCTTGGCCTCGCCCAGCTTGTTTACGGAAACGATGACGTCTACGGGTACCCCGTATTTTGCGGAAATGCTGCTGATATCTTCGTACCACTTTACGATATGCTCCACGAAACCTTCTGGCTGGGCCATGAGACTGACGTTTATGCATAGCAATGATGCGAAAAGCAGAATATGTTTCTTCTTCATGTTCATAATGTATCTGCAAACGCTATGAATTGTTTTACAAAACCATGCCAGGATAGTCTTTCCTTTTCCTTCTTTATGGCATTTATGCAGTTTTCGCGCAGTACAGGGTCGTTGAAATATGCTTCTACGCCTTTCTTGACTGCTTCTGGCGTAATGTCCTCTGCAAGCATTCCGGTGCCTTTGTCGGCTATCGTCTCCTTCAGCCCACCGACATCTGTGACGAGCATGGGTACTTCGAAATGGAACGATATCGCGCTGACACCACTCTGGGTTGCGCTTCTGTATGGCAATACGCACAGGTCTGCTCCGCTGAAATAAGCGCTTACCTGACTGTCTTTTATATAGCACAGGCTGCAGCTTACCTTATGGTCAGATGGCAGAGCATCTATCTGCGCCTGGTAGCGTTCGAAGCTTCCATACGGCTCGCCGGCAATGATAAGCTGGTAGCTGCTGTCCAGCATTTTGAATGCGTCCAGCAGTATGTCCAGTCCTTTATATTCCCGTATGAGACCGAAAAATAGCAGTGTCTTTTTTTCGGGATCCAGTCCAAGGGAGTGCAGAGCCTCGTTTCTGTCCTGCTTCTGCCCGAAGTGAGAATACAGAGGGTGGGGGATGACGGTATATCGTGCGTCCGGTTTAATCTGTAGCAGGTCACATGCCACTGCATCGCACAGGGTTACATATCCGTCGCTGCCGCTGAGAAAATATCTGTTGAACGGCGCATCGAAGAAATGCGGCTCATGAGGTATTATATTGTCAAGTATCGATATAATCTTGATTCCTTTTTTGCGCAAACGGCGTGTTATGAAACCAAGAGACGGAGCAAACCAGCTCATCCAGTATCTGACCACTACGATGTCAGGCTTCCACCTCAGGATGGACTTGTATGTCGTATAAAAGGTCAGCGGATTGATGGTGTCAAGGAGCGCCTCTGAAGGTATCTCCTTAGCCTCATCATCCGCTGTGACGAATTGCGTCTTCCCAGGGAACAGTATGCCTGGGTATTGACGTTTGAAATTGAATGCCTTTACCTCATTATCTTTTCCCAACTCTTCCCACAGGGCTGCATTGAATTGGGAAATACCGCCTCGATAGGGGTAGAAACAAGATAGAATGGCGATTTTCAATTACTCGGCTTTTTTAGTCTTGACGTATTCTTTGTTAAGACCCTCGATAATGTCGTTGGTGATGTCAAGAGCCGGATCTGCAACAATTACAGGAACGCTGGCCTGATTTGTAAGTATCATGGCATAACCTTTCTCGGCGTTGTATGCCTCGACGAAAGTCTTGATGGCGTCAGCAAGCACGTTCATCATTACCTGCTGCTCTTCCATGATCTCAGCCTGTTTCTGCTGTGCGAACTGCTGGAATGCCTGCTCCTGCTCCTGAAGCTTTCTCTGCTGAGCCTCAGCTGCAACGCTGGTCATGAGGCCTTTGTTGATCTTGTTCTGGAAATCCTTGATGCCATTCTCGAGGTTGGTCTGACGACGGTTGACCTCTTTCTGGATAGTGGCAACCTTAGCCTCTACCTCGCTGCGTTTGTCGTTAGCCATGTCGTACTGATCGAGAACGCGGTCAAGGTCGAAATAAACGATGCTGCCTGCAGCCGCGCTTACTGCCGACTCCTCTGATGCTGACTCTTTCTTCTCAGTGTTGCTGTTGCAGCCTGCGAGCATGAGAGCTGCGATGGCCATAAGGCCGAAAATGCTTTTCTTCATATTTATTGATTGTTTTGTTATCTAAAAATGCCGGGCGCATCGTGCGCCAGACACGCAAATATACTAAAATTTGTTTATCTCCCCAAGATAAGCCTGTATGGTTTTCTCCAAACCCATGTAAAGTGCGTCACTTATAAGTGCATGCCCTATGGAAACCTCGTCCGTCCATGGTATGGTCTGTATGTAATATGCCAGATTCTCGAGGCTCAGGTCATGACCCGCATTCAGCCCCAGTCCGCAGTCGCGTGCAGCTTTTGCAGCCGCCAGATATGGAGCAATGGCATTTTCACGTCCCGCAGAGTAGAGCCGTGCATATGCTTCAGTATAAAGCTCCACTCTGTCTGCTCCGCATGTTGCGGCTCCTTCTACCATTCGCGGGTCTGGGTCCACAAATATGGATGTTCTGATGCCGTGTGAGCTGAATTCCTTGCATATATCCGTGAGAAAATCGCGGTGGGCGATCGTGTCCCATCCTGCGTTCGATGTTATGGCATCCGCAGCGTCTGGAACCAGTGTCACCTGGGTCGGAACGACCTCAAGGACAAGGTCCGTAAAGCTCTTTATCGGATTGCCTTCTATGTTGAATTCGGTGGTTATGGCAGGCTTGATCTCACGAACATCGTTGTAACGGATGTGGCGCTCGTCAGGGCGTGGGTGTACCGTGATACCTTGAGCTCCGAATCTTTCGCAGTTGATGGCGCATTGCAGTACGTCGGGCATATTGCCTCCTCGTGCGTTGCGTATCGTTGCCACTTTATTTATGTTGACGCTGAGTTTGGTCATGTGATTACATATTTATATGTGCAAAATTACTCAAATCTGCGCTATAATTGCAAACTATATGCTAAAAGTTTGCTAAATTTGAAGGTTTGATTCACGGTTATGAAAGTTGTTGTTATTCTGGGCTACCGGAAAGATGAAAATACAGCTGACTTCCAACGTCTGCGCGATGGCATAATTGCATGTGGCCACAGCTTTGAGCTGCTTGCCGACGGACAGGAAGTTCCTGCAGACATGTCGATGCTGCTGTGTGTGGGCGGTGATGGCACGTTTCTGCGTGGTGCCCGCATAGCGTCCAGAGCAGGTGTCCCTATTCTGGGCGTGAATTTCGGCCGTTTGGGATTCCTGTCAGAGAACTCTGTTGATGCCACCATACACGCATTCCAGACCGGAACATTCCGTGAGAAGGAGAGAAGCATGCTCGTGGCGAATACTCCGGAAGGCGGCTTTGTGGCGCTTAATGAGATTTCAGTGCGACGCAGCGGTCCGGCAATGCTCGGGGTGAATGTAAATGTCGATGGGAGATCGCTTCCGACATACTGGGGAGATGGCCTGGTCGTTTCTACATCTGCCGGCAGTACTGCGTACAACCTGAGCGTGGGAGGCCCTATAGTATTCCCGTCTGCCCATGTCAATATCATTGCACCCATCGCTCCGCATAACTTGAATGTACGTCCTCTGGTCGTACCGAGTGAAATGCCTGTGACTCTCAGCTTTGTGAGCAGGGATGAAAATGTGTGCTTCAGCGCAGACAATCAATCCATGGTTTTGAAGAAGGATAGTGTGGTTACCATTTCCTTGGCACAGTTTTCGCTTAGACGCCTATGCCTCGAAGATTCGAGCTTTGTGAAGGCCCTTTGTGACAAACTCTGCTGGGGCGAAGATATTAGAAATGAAAGATAATCAGATAATACCTGCGCATGTGTCCATCATCATGGACGGTAACGGACGCTGGGCGCAGAATAGGGGCCTGGGCCGTTCGGCAGGGCATATAGAGGGAGTCGAAACGGTAAGAGTCATACTCCGTGAGGCTGCCAAGTCAGGCGTGAAATACCTTTCTCTGTATGCATTCAGTGAGGAAAACTGGAACCGCAGTGACGATGAAGTGCGGGCTTTGATGGGACTTATGCTCAAGTCCATGCTCGGCGAAATATCACTCATGATGGAGGAGGGCGTGCGATTCGTGGTGTTGGGCAATCGTTCCCGTCTCGGAGATGAGCTCAACAGGACTATTGATGAGTGCATGCAGAAGACTGCTGACAATACGACCATTACACTTGTGATTTTCCTCAGCTACAGCGGAAAATGGGATATACTCCAGGCGGCAAAGCGTTTCGCAGCCGATGCTGTCCGGCATCCAGAGCTGGCATCGTCAATGACTATGGAAGGCTTCGGCAGGTATCTCGTGACGGCTGATATTCCAGATCCCGATCTTATCATCAGGACTTCGGGCGAACAGCGTATCAGCAATTATCTCTTGTGGCAGGCGGCGTATTCTGAGTTTTATTTCACAGACACATTATGGCCTGATTTCCGGGAAGCGGAATGGCAGAAGGCTCTGGAGGCCTATGCAAAACGCGACCGCAGATATGGAAAAACCAAATAATTGGCGTATATTTGCAAGAATGGTTTTCTTTAGAAATATAAGAATTGGATGGATGACACTGATTGCCGGTGTCGCTCTGTGCGTCAATGCGTTCAGTGCTTCGGCGGCGGGAGATGTGTCCGTCAATTATAATGCCCCCAGGAAGTATGTTGTAGGTGGCGTGGATTGCGAGGGCCTGAGCTATTTCAGCAAAGACCAGATCATCCAGCTTACAGGACTTCGCAAAGGCATGGAAATCACTATCCCTGGCGAGGATGTGTCCAACATAGTCCGCCGTTTGTGGATGCAGCGCTATTTCGAGGATGTGGCTCTCAGGGTGGACCGTGTCAAGGGCGATTCTGTCTTTCTGATGATAAATATAGAAGAGCGCCCGCGTATCTCACGTTTTTCTTTCTCGGGTGTGAAGACAGGCGAGGAGAAGGACCTGCGTGAGCGTCTCACTCTGAAAAGAGGACAGGCCTATTCTGAATACATGGCTTCTGCGAGCGCTGATATCATCAAGCGTTATTACAAGGAAAAAGGTTTCCAGCTCTGTAACGTGCAGGTGCTCACCAAACGCGATACGATGGTGCGCGGCGCAATCCGTGTGAATTTTGCCGTAAATAAAGGCGAGAAGGTTCGCATCAAGAAAATCACATTTGAAGGCAACGAACATGTAAAGCCTTTCAAACTGATGCACAGCATGAAGAAGACCAGGGATATCCGTCTTCAGAACTTCTTCAAGAGCAAGAAATTTGTCGAGAAGGAATATCCTAACGATAAGAAAAACCTTATCAGCACCTTCAATGAGGCGGGTTATCGAGATGCGCGTATCGTCAAGGATTCGATGTATTACTGCGAGCCTAACCGCCTGCAGATCGATTTCAAGTTCGAAGAGGGTAAGAAATACTATTTCCGTGACATTAAGTGGACAGGCAACTCGGTGTATCCGGAGGAGACTCTCAACGAGATTCTGAAGATCAAGAAAGGTGATGTCTATGATGTGGTCACAATGGAGAAACGCCTGTATGGCGGCGGCAAGCAGAACGAATATGATGTGAACAAGCTTTACCGCGACAATGGCTATCTCTTCTTCAATATCCAGCCTGTGGAGGTGAATATCCAGGGCGACAGCGTGGACCTGGAGATGCGAATAGTGGAAGGCAAGCCTGCATATCTGGACCATATCGTTATCAATGGCAATGACCTCACCAATGAGAAGGTTGTCCGTCGTGCGCTCTTCACGCGTCCGGGTTATCTTTTCAGCCAGACCGATTTTGAGCGTTCTATCCGAGAGATTGCCTCTATGGGCCAGTTCGACCCGGAAGCCATTTCCAAGGAAGGCGGATATTCCATCGTTCCAAACCAGATGAGCAATACCGTCGATATTGTGTACAATGTCAAGGAGAAGCCATCATCGCAGCTGGAGCTCTCCGGCGGTTGGGGCGGTAATACGTTCGTGGCCACTGTGGGTGTAAGTTTCAACAACTTCAGCACACACCGCATCCTCGACAAGTCTGCGTGGAGGCCTGTTCCTCTGGGAGATGCCCAGAATCTTGCATTCCGTTTCCAGACCAACGGTACATACTATACTTCGCTTTCTGCCAGTTTCCTGGAGCCATGGCTCTTCGGCAAGAAGCCTACCTCGCTCAATCTCTCGCTGTACTATACACGTCAGACCAACTCTTACATATACCTTAATATCCTCAATAATAACGAGTTCATGGAGGTCTATGGTGCCGCGGCCGGCATAGGTACACGTCTTAAGTGGCCGGATAACTATTTCGTTCTTTACAATCAGCTCAGCTGGCAGACGTATAATCTGCAGAACTGGAACTACAACTTCCTCTTCAATACGGGTATATCACACAACCTGTCGTACACGGTATCGCTGTCACGTAACAGTACAGACCAGCAGATTTATCCGCGACAGGGTAGTGAGTTCGAGTTGTCTCTGGCTCTTACGCCTCCATACTCTCTTTTCCGCAAGAAGTATACGGATGCAAACGGTCAGGTACATCATGTCAACAGTTATAAGGATGTGGACTATGACAGCCAGACCTCGGAGCAGCGCTACAAATGGATCGAGTATCACAAATGGACATTCAAGGGTGCATTCTATTCCAAGATTGTCGGCGATCTCGTACTCATGGCACGTGCCCAGTTCGGCTATCTGGGATATTATAACCGCAAGTGGGGCTATTCTCCGTTCGAGGGCTTCCTCGTGGGTGGTGACGGTATGAGCGGATACAATACCTACGGTTCAGATATCATTTCTCTGCGTGGTTATGAGAACTACTCTCTCACACCTACGGCAGTCACTCCATACAGCACATCAGCCGCCTATTGCGGTAATGTATACGATAAATTTACTGTTGAGCTCAGATATCCGGTGGTTCTCCAGCCTCAGAGCACGATTTATGCATTGCTCTTCCTCGAGGGTGGTAACTGTTGGAGCGATATCCGCCAGTTCAATCCTTTCAATATCAAGCGTTCTGCCGGTGTCGGCGTGAGGGTGTTCCTCCCAATGATCGGTCTGCTCGGTGTTGACTGGGGATGGGGCTTCGACGATCCAACCAATGGCAAGAGCCAGTTCCACTTCGTCATCGGTCAGCAGTTCTAATATTTGATGATAATAATTTAATTGTAAACAATATGAAAAGAATTCTTCTTGTAGCTGCCCTTGCAGTTGTCAGTACAGCAACATTTGCACAGAAATTTGCTCACATCAATTCTCAGGAGTGTTTCCAGCTTATGCCGGAGATGGACGAAGTCCGCACACAGATGGATGCCATCGTCACCGAGAACCAGGATGTGATGAAATCCATGTATGATGAGTATCAGTCTAAAGTTCAGACTTATCAGCAGAAAGCTGCCACATGGACTGCTGCTATCAAAGAGAGCAAAGAGAAAGAGATAATGGAGATGGAGAATCGTATCCAGGAGACTCAGCAGAGCATGCAGCAGGAGATTCAGCAGATACAGAACAAGCTTACCGCCCCTGTAATGCAGAAATTCCAGGAGACTCTCGACAAGGTGGCTAAGGAAGGCGGTTACATTTATGTGTTCGATGCTTCTGCAGCACTTTATGTCGATCCCGCACAGAGCACAGATCTCACTCCTGCAGTGCGTAAGGCATTAGGTATCAAGGAGGATCGCACTCTGGAATCTCTCGCAGCAGAGCTTCAGGCCAAGCAGCAGGCCCAGATGCAGTAGAATAAATTTTGAAAATAATGATGAAAAGTGGCCTGCGGGTCACTTTTCTTTTGTATATTCGCGCCGATTTCCAACTTCTTAAACAATGAAGCTTATACCTATATATAAATGGAACAAAAGTATGGTTCAGTTCAACCACAAAAGTGAAAAACTTTCCAAGCAGCCATGGTTCCAGGGAGTTCTGCTTCTCGGCTGTGTGCTGATAGCCATGCTCCTTGCGAATCTTCCGGCTACAGCCCACTGGTATCACAGCATACTCGAGACCAACCTTACGTTGCATATCTTCACCAACGATGGAGCAGTGGATATATTGTTCCCTCGCGAGATGACTGTCGAGAAGTTTATCAACGATATACTGATGGTGGTATTCTTCTTCACTGTGGGCCTCGAGATCAAGAGAGAGATCTCTACCGGCGAGCTCTCATCCATGAAGAAGGCAATGATGCCTGTGATTGCTGCGTTAGGTGGTGTAGTGGTGCCCGCGCTTATATACTTTTTTGTAAATATGGGTACTGCAGCTGCCGGGGGATGGGGCATTCCTACTGCCACAGATATTGCCTTTGCGGTATGTCTGCTCTCCATGATGGGCAAGAAGGTTCCGGTGTCGCTGAAGGTCTTCCTCACGGCGCTGGCCATTGCAGATGACCTCATCGCGATTCTCGTTGTGGCGCTGTTCTATGGCGGAAGCGTCAATTTCGGCCTGCTTGCGGTGGCTCTGGGCGTTGTCCTTCTTACTATTCTTATGCGTGCTGTGGGTGAGAAGCGTATGATACCGTATCTTGCCATGGCCATCCTGGTGTGGATACTCTTCTATTACTCAGGCATACATGCTACTATGTCCGGTGTTGTGATGGCATTCCTGATCCCTAGCACTCCAAGATATTCCAAGACACAGTATTATCAGAAACGTGGTCACTATATCGAAAGGCTTGATTCTCTGAATGATGTGGACGATGAGCCTTTCCCTAACGGCCCGCAGAAACACTGCCTGCGCGTGCTTCATAATGTTGCCCAGGGCTCCATGGATCTGAGTTATCGTCTGGAGCATGCATTGGGAGGATGGGTTAACTTTGTTATCATGCCTATCTTTGCACTGGCAAATGCGGGTGTGACGATTCCTGATGTGTCTTATTTCAATGTGTTCACAGAGACTGTTGCAGGCCATCCCGAGTTTGGGCTTGTGGGCCTTGGCATCTTCCTTGGACTTGTGCTCGGCAAGCCCCCCGGCATCACTCTTTTCAGCTGGGTGGCAGTAAAGGCCAAAGTGGGCGAGATGCCGGCTAAGGCTTCCTGGCCAATGTTCTTTGCCGTGGCATGCCTTGGCGGTATAGGATTCACAATGAGCATTTTTGTGGATACTCTCTCTTTCGGCAATGTTACAGATATGGCTGTGCTCGGTACTATGCGTGACGCCGGAAAGATAGCTGTACTTCTGGGCTCTATTACAGCTGGTGTCCTGGGCTCGGTTCTCATTAACATCGTGAGCGCGCTTCAGAAAAAATAGGGTGGTATGCGACGCATCGTAACTGTCCTGGTCTTTATATTCATAAATATCGTGCTTGTCGTGCCAGACAGCCCGATATTTTTTGATTATATTCTGCCAGCAGATATTCGTGTCGTATGTGACGAGTGCTCCGACTCTGCGTCAGTACATATCCCGTCATGGCTGGATAGTTTCGAGGTACCCGCAAACAACGCTGATGCGGTGTCAGAGCAGGATAGCCTGTATTGCGGCTGCTATTGCCATGCGCTGGTAAAAGAGCGTTTCGGAGAGACCAAGGCTTGCATATACAATACTGATAATCCCGATCAGAAAATAGTGGTGCATACCTTCCAGCGTGATTCGCTTGTCTGTCCTACATTTGTCATGCTGTACGACAGAACAAAAAAATGTGCGCTCTGGGTGGCGTACAGGCACGATCCGGTGAACTTCGCAGACAGTGATATAGGACGAAAGGATGGATGGTCATATGATCCTGCCCTTGATCGCGACTGGCAGCCTAACCTGGCTCATTCCTACAAGCCTCTGCGCGGCGTGTCCTTCGATCGTGGCCATCAGATGGCGTCGAATGACCGACAGACCACGCTCTACCAGAATAATCAGACCTTTTACTATTCAAATATGACTCCGCAATGTGCCAAGCTCAACAGGGGACAATGGGGACATAATGAGGCGCTTGTGCAGGGGATGATGTCACAGACTACGGGCACTGATGTCCTTTATATAGTGACGGGCCCTTTTTTCGACGGAGAGATAGCGTACACAAAGGATGACAGCGATGCTGACTGCGCCGTGCCGACAGGGTACTTCAAATGTGTGATGCGCTGCTCGTTCGATGCGGAAGGCAATGTATCTGGCGCTAATGGCTGCGCCTTTGTCGTCGAGACCAATTCGGATAATGTGGC
>JAZRXU010000142.1:0-13483 GCA_045600345.1 Candidatus Cryptobacteroides sp.
TCCTTGACCACAGTCTTGGCTATTATGCCGAGTTTCACCTTGGACGACACAACCACACGATATTCACTGGCCTTGTATCCTTTTGCCAATGCCATGATATTGAGCAGTGATGCACGTTCCTCTATTCTGACATTTCCCAGGACATCGACCCAATATGTACCATGACCCTGAGCCTCGAAATCATCAACTTCAAGAGTACCTACAAGTTCCTCGCCATGATACAGCTGACCCACGGTATTGGTAAATTTCAGCTTCGGGCCGAAGTTGGAGATATTCAGCCCCATCACACCACGGATATTGCGGAAAGAGTTTGCCTGGATATCCTTGACGTTGTAGCCTGCGATCTCCAGCTTGCCTATGGTATTGGCACACGAACTGACCGCGGCAAGCACCATCATGGCAATCAATATCTTAATAAACCTTTTCATAGCCTATAATTCATCAATTTTAAGCAAAGATAGTGAAAAAACGGCTATCTTTGCACTATGAAAGTATACATTGAAACATACGGCTGTCAGATGAACGTCAACGACAGCGAAGTCATACTGTCTGTTCTCAAGCGCCACGGCTTCAATCTCACCACCGATATGGACAAGGCAGACCTGATTCTTGCCAACACATGTTCCATTCGTGACAATGCCGAGCAGCGCATATGGGGCCGCATCGACCAGTTCCGCCTGGTAAAGAAACACAATAAGAATGCCAAAATCGGAATAATGGGCTGCATGGCCGAAAGATTGAAAGACGACCTGCTGGCAAGCGGCAAGGTGGATCTGGTGTGCGGACCGGATGCATACCGCCGTCTGCCAGAACTCGTAGATGCCCTTTATGAAGGTTCTACATCCATTGATGTCGAGCTCTCACGCACAGAGACCTATGACGACATCGTGCCGGAGCGCATAGACAGCAAGGGAGTATCTGCATTCATATCAATAATGAGAGGATGCAACAATGTCTGCTCATACTGCATTGTGCCATATACCCGTGGAGTAGAGCGCAGCCGCGACCCTCAGACCATCATAGCCGAGGCCCTGGATCTGTGCGGGCGCGGCTATAAGGAAATCACCCTGCTCGGACAGAATGTAAACTCATACAACTGGAACAAAGGCGAGATGGACTTTCCCGGGCTGCTTCGTGCAGTAGCGAAAGCAGTGCCTGGCATGCGCATCCGCTTCTCGACGTCGAACCCTCATGACCTGACTGATGAAGTGCTGTATGCGATTGCAGAGAACCCTAATATCTGCCGTCACATCCATCTCCCCGTACAGAGCGGCTCGACGGCTATGCTCGAGAAGATGCGCCGCAAATATACTCGCGAATGGTACCTGGGCCGTGTTGCCGCCATCCGCAGGATAATCCCAGGCTGCGGTCTGTCGACCGACGTCATAGCTGGATTCTGCGGGGAGACCCTTGAAGATCATCTGCAGACAGTATCGCTGATGGACGAGATCGGATTTGACAGCGCATTCATGTTCGCATATTCAGAGCGTCCCGGCACACTTGCAGCACGCAAATACGAGGATGACGTACCTCTCGAAGAGAAGACCAGACGACTGAACGAGATCATAGAACACCAGGTGCACTCATCTGCACAACGTTACGGAGCGCAGTATGGCAATACACTCGAGGTGCTTGTCGAGGGCACATCAAAGCGCAGCGACGCAGATCTTTGCGGTCGTGCCTCAAACAATATGATGTGCGTATTCCCCAACACCCGTCCTGGCGCTGACCGCACAGGCGAGCTTGCCATGGTTCGAGTGATAGGCAGTACTTCCGCCACCCTTCTATGTGAAGAAATCCAGTAGAAAAGCTGCAGAAAAATTAAAAATTAACAAAAAAACACAAAAATTCACAAAATCTGCATTGAAGGCCGCCTGAGAGGGCGGTCTTTTTGTATTTTGCCCGGTCTCCTGACTATAACGTGATAGGCACGATATGAAGATTACAGAACTGCCGGCTGAAGAGAGGCCGAGGGAAAGAATGGCAAGGCAAGGGGCCAGGGCGCTGAGCAGCGCCGAACTGCTTGCCGTGATATTACGAACGGGAACAAAGCAGATGAACGTCGTTCAGACGGCCCAGGCACTGTTGAAAAATGCAGGCGGGAGACTGAGCGAACTTTCCCACATGAGCGTAGAATCCCTGTCCAAGGTTCCAGGCATAGGAAAAAGCAAGGCGCTGCAGATAGCCGCATGCGCCGAGCTTGCGCGCCGCCTGGCAGAAGAGAATGCTACATGTGAGACAAACAATGTCATAAAGACAGCGCACGATGCTTTCCGGGTATGCGAACCCCTGTTCTCATCAGACAGGAGTGAGGAATGCTGGGTACTTTTCCTGAAAAGCAACAGCAAGATGATAGGACACATGAGGGCAAGCCACGGAGGTGAAAGCACGACGTGCATCAACTATAAGAGCATACTGAAGAAAGCCATTGACCTAGAGGCCAAGGCCGTGATACTCAGCCACAACCATCCTAGCGGGAACTGCCAGCCGTCAACGGCTGACATAGAGGCCACCGAACATCTAGGCGACATGCTCAAAGCCTTCGACATACAGCTCCTCGACCACATCATACTGAGCGACACGGGCTACTTTTCCTTTGCGGGGAATGAAACGATACCAAAAAGTGGAATAAAATGTAAAAAAATGTAACAAAGTGGAAAAAATTCCTTACCTTTGTCGTTGCGTCAAAATGGAATTAGTATCAACAATCGATCATGATTAAGTTCATCGGCGAATATTCTGCGAAAGTAGACGACAAAGGAAGGGTGGTTTTTCCATCCGGCCTGAAGTCTCAGCTTCCGGATAGCGGTCACGGCAGTGACTGCCGTTTCGTCGTCAAGAAAGACCTCTTCGAGCCTTGCCTGGAGATGTACACATTCTCAGAATGGGAACGACAGAGCGAAGAACTGAAATCAAAAATCAATTTTCTGAATCGCAATGAGGCTGCGTTCTGGAGGGAATATACCCGTCACCGCGCCATTGTGGAACCAGAAGCAAAACTGGGTCGAATGTCTATTCCCAAGACGCTGTTGGAGTCTATCGGAGCAGGCAAAGAACTGGTTTTCTGTGGTAATGATCACAAAATCGAAATCTGGAGCAAAGAAGCATATGAGAATAGCGCTTTGACCCAGGAAGCGTTCATAAGCCTTGCCGAAAGTATCTCTATGAAATAGGGACTTTTAAGCAGGCAGAGAATGAGCGAATATCACAATCCGGTATTACTTGACGAGAGCGTAGATTACCTGATAGCAGGCAATCCGCACGGTGTATTTGCAGACGCCACATTCGGCGGAGGCGGACACAGCTCTCACATAGTGTCCCAGCTGGCCGAAGATGGCCGCCTGATAGCCTTCGACAAAGACCAGGATGCCATAGACAATGCATTCAAGAGTCCTAAGCTCACTCTTATCAGAAACAATTTCAGATTCATTCATAATTTCATTTTGGATGAGGGATACGAAGACGGAATCGACGGAATTCTCGCCGACCTCGGAGTGTCTTCTCACCAGTTTGACACCCCGGAAAGGGGATTCTCATTCCGTTTTGACGCGCCTTTGGATATGAGAATGAATACCAGAGCGGGTAAAACCGCCGCTGATATTGTTAATTCGTACAGCGAGCAGGATCTCGAAAGGATCCTGCGAGTGTACGGCGAAGTGGAAGGTAGCCGCAAGGCAGCTTCGCTCATCGTGCGCAAGCGCTCTGAGCGAAGCATCCTCACCACCGGAGATCTCAAAGAAGCAGTGCAGCCGCTGCTCCCTCCTATGATGGAGCACAAGGTGCTGGCAAAAATATTCCAGGCACTGCGCATAGAGGTCAATCACGAGATGCGCGATCTGGAGAAGTTCCTGCAGGGAGCATGCGCAGCGCTCCGTCCCGGAGGGCGTCTTGTCGTAATAACATACCACTCTCTTGAAGACCGTATGGTCAAGAACTTTATCAAGACAGGCAATATAGACGGAGAGGTGCGCAAAGATCTCTACGGACGCAGCGATGCACCGATGAAGGCAGTCAACAAGAAGCCGATCGAACCGAGCGATGCGGAGATTGCAATGAACACCAGAGCCCGCAGCGCAAAACTGCGTGTGGCTGAAAAATTATAGAAGATGGACGAGAAGACGAAAGGATATCTCAATGCGGCAAAGAACGGAAAACTTTTGCTGGCGCTCGAAGTAGACAAGTACCTCGACAGGATAGTCTATGTGTTCATATGCGCCCTCGCCTTCATATGGATCAATCTGCAGATTGACAAGACTCTTCACCGCAAGGAGGAGAACAGAAGAAAGATAGAGAATCTCCAGGCCATGCACACTGATGTCACATGCCGTCTCACCGCATTGAACAGTGTATGCGAAGTGGAAAAGATGCTGGAAGAAAAAGGCAGCAAGATACAGATACCACAGAAAAAGGCACAATATATAAAGTAAGGTATGATGAAAGACAACAGAAGACTACGCGACATATCGCAGAGCGACACCATAATGTCGTGGCTCCGATGGGCATTCATGGCCGCCGGAGTGCTGTTGTTTGGCATTATAATATATAAGGTGATCACCCACGACAGCAGCAAGTTCGCGACATTCAAGACACCTGAGCTTGTCAAGCCGGTGATTCCGACACGTGGAAACATTCTGGACTGCAAAGACCGCATTCTGGCTACGTCTACAGTCTGCTACTCCGTCGACATGGACTGCACGGTACAGAATGACACACTTTGGGACAATAATGTCGAGGCGCTTGCGCGTGCTCTTGCCACGAAGTTCAACGACAAGAGTGAACAGGAATATCTTCAGATCCTGATGAAAGCCCGAAAGGAGAAGAAGAAGTTCATCCACCTGCTTGACAATGTGGATCAGGAAGACATATATGCAGTGCGTAAAATGCCTATCTTCTCAAAAGGAAAATACAAGGGCGGATACATGGAAGAGCGTCATGAGAAACGTCTCTATCCTTATGGTGAGTCTGCGCGCAGGACAATAGGCTATGTGAGATCAAATGCAGAAAGCGGCCAGAAAAAGGGTATCGAGGGAAAGATGGATACCATTCTTCATGGTAGAAATGGCATACAGATATACAGGAAAAGTGATTTCGGATTCAATCCCGTGGATGATCGCCGGAATGAACGCGCACGCAACGGCATAGACGTACGCACAACAATAGATGTAGACATCCAGAATATCGCCGATCAGGCGCTGCGCAGGTGCGTGGAGAAAAGCGATCTTATAGAAATGGCATGCGTTGTTGTCATGGAGACCAGGACAGGAGCCATCAAAGCCATGGTCAACCTCGGAAGGAACCAGAGCAATACCATAGGAGAATGGAACAACTACGCCATGCTGATGGCCGATCCTCCGGGATCCGTCTTCAAAGCCGCCGTACTTGCGGCGATGCTCGAAGATGGATACATCACAAATCTGGACCAGGAGATTCCTACATATGGCGGCGTGTGGACATATGGAAAACAGACTTTCCATGATGAGAAGCACCTGAGCAAGAGCCGTTTCCCTAGCGGAAAGATAAAGGTCCGCGAGGCATTTGAGATGTCCGCCAACAACCCGTTCCGTCAGATGATATGCTGCGACACCACCTATGGCAGGAATCCTTCACGCTTCATCAGAAGAATCAAGGGTTTCGGGCTGATTGATACGCTCGACTTCGACATTCCGGGAGCAGCGAAACCATGTATCGTGGACACAAGCATGAAACCAGGCAACCCCAAGGGATACTGGGACGGCACCACACTGGCCCGCATGGCCATAGGATACAACATGGAGGTGAGCCCGCTCAACCTGATAACATTCTACAACGGAATAGCAAACGACGGAAAGGTCATGAAGCCATACATCATCGACGCCGTTATCGACAAGGGCTCCGTGAAAGAGAAATACAAGCCTCAGGTACTCCACGAGAAGATATGCCGCAAAGAAGTATGTGACACGCTGAAAAAGGTGATGTCTATGGTGACGACAAACAAGAACGGCACAGCATACTGGCAGCTTCACAATGCCGTATGCCCAATAGCGGGAAAGACCGGTACGGCTCAGCGCCTTTTCAAGGGACGCGATGGCAAATGGACATACAACGATGGAGGCAGAGAAAGCCAGCGCGGAACATTCGTAGGCTTCTTCCCGGCAGACAAGCCTACCTACACGGCAGTTGTTGTAGTATGGAACAAACCATCACTGGCAAACTTCTATGGCGCGACATATGCCGCACCTGTATTCAAGGAAATTGCAGATAAGATATATTGTTTGAACGATGACAAATAAGTACACAAATATCACGGGAGACAGCCGCGCAGTACAGCCGGGATCGCTGTTCATAGCAGTGAAAGGCTACAGCGTGGACGGCCACGACTACATTGCAGCCGCCATAGAGAAAGGCGCCGCTTGCATAGTGTATGAGGACGAATCCAAAATAAACGAGCAGATGCGCAGCGCCGGGAATGTCACATTCCGCAAAGTGGACAACAGCCGCAAGGCTCTTGCTGAACTTGCAGATGAGTTCTATGGTCATCCAAGCCGTCGGCTGAACCTGGTAGGTATCACTGGCACAAACGGCAAAACTACGACCGTCACGCTTCTGTATAATCTGTTCACGGCAATGGGCTATAAATGCGGCTTGCTCAGCACCATAGCCAACTTTGTGGCAGGAAAGCGATATGAGGCCGTCAATACGACATCAGACCCTATCACCATAAACAGACTGCTTAGGGAGATGGTGGATGCCGGCTGCGAATACTGCTTCATGGAAGTAAGCAGCATAGGCGTGGAGCAGGACAGAGTGTGGGCCCTGAACTACAAAGTGGGCATTTTCAGCAATCTGACCCACGACCATCTCGACTACCACAAGACTTTTGTGGAGTACCTCCGCTGCAAGTAGCTGTTCTTCGACAACCTCGGCAAAGAGGCGATCGCCATCACGAATGTGGATGACCGCAACGGTATGGTCATGGTGCAGAACACAAATGCAGAAGTAGTGACATATTCTTGCCGCAAGCTCGCAGACCACACATGCAAGATACTCGAGGAGACATTCGAAGGCATGCTGGTGAAAGTCGACGGCACAGAGGTCTGGGTACCTCTCATAGGACAGCATAACGCCTATAACACCCTGGCGATCTACAGCACTGCAGTAGCTCTGGGAGCGGCTAAGGAAGATGTGCTTGTCGGACTCAGCAAGGTAGGACAGGTATGCGGACGGCTCGAGGTGATGAAGGGTCCTCAGGATATCAGTGTGGTCATCGACTACGCGCACACTCCCGATGCTATGGAGAATGTCCTCCGTACTCTTCGCGAGATAGCACCGTCACGCACTCTCACCTGTCTGTTCGGATGTGGCGGCGACCGTGACCGCACCAAACGTCCCGAGATGGGCAAGGTGGCCACAGAAATGGCAGACAGAGTGGTGATCACATCAGACAACTCGCGCACAGAGCAGACCTGCGACATAATCGCAGATATCAAGGCAGGTATAGATCCCAAACACATGCGAAAGGTGCTCAGCATAGAAGACAGACGCGAGGCCATACGTACGGCCATTCTCACCGCCAAACCACAGGAGACAATACTCCTGGCAGGCAAGGGTCATGAAGACTACCAGATCATGGGTAAGGAGAAACGTCACTTCGACGAGCATGAGATCGTAAAGGAAATTTTAGACGAAATAGCAGCATAAGATGATATACCATTTAATTCAGGCACTCAAAGATATAGACATCCCAGGAGCGGGACTCGTGAGCTACCTCACATTCAGATCGCTCATGGCGGCCCTTACAGCCCTCCTTGTGGCACTCATAGCCGGAAAAAAGATCATCCGCCTTATCCAGAAGAAACAGATAGGCGAAGAGATCAGGGACCTCGGTCTGGAAGGACAGCTCTCCAAGAAAGGAACTCCGACAATGGGCGGAGTCATCATCATACTTTCAATACTGGTGGGCACCCTGCTCTGGGCAGACCTGACCAATATCTATGTAATACTGCTGTGCATTACACTCCTGTGGCTTGGCGGTCTCGGATTCATCGACGACTACATAAAGGTATTCCGCCACAACAAGGAGGGCATGAGCGAAAAGCACAAACTCATAGGACAGATCTCCCTGGGACTGATTATCGGACTGACCGTATGCTACAGCCCGAAAATAGTGGTTCGCGAGGATGTGGCCAGCAAAGAGAAAACGGAATACACCTTCGATGCGGAGGGTCATATGACAACCCACACCATAACAGTAAAAGAAGATATAATCAAGAGCACAAAGACGACTATCCCATTTGTAAAATCCCACGAGTTTGACTACAGAAGCCTGGCTCCATTCTCAGGCAAATGGAACTGGTGGGCCAAATGGGCAATCTACCTTATAATGATAGTGCTTGTCATCACAGCATGCTCAAACAGCGTAAATCTTTCCGATGGCATGGACGGACTCTCGGCCGGAACGACCGCCATCTCTGCTCTTGTGCTTCTGGTATTTGCCTATCTGTCAGGTAACGTCATCAATGCCGGATACCTCAATATAATGTTCATCCCGGGCGCAGGCGAGGTTGCAGTATTCATGGCTGCCCTTGTAGGGGCGCTTGTAGGATTCCTGTGGTACAATTCCTATCCGGCCCAGGTGTTCATGGGCGACACCGGAAGTCTCGCACTGGGCGGTGTGATAGGCGTATGTGCAATCCTCATCAGGAAGGAACTGCTGCTCCCTATTCTTTGCGGCATTTTCTTCATGGAGGCTCTGAGCGTAATACTCCAGAGGTCATACTTTAAATTCACCAAGAAAAGATACGGAGAGGGACGCCGCGTGTTCAAGATGGCCCCTCTGCACCATCACTTCCAGAAAGAGGGCATTCCCGCGCTGATCCAAAGCCCTGCCAAGGCACTTCCCGAGGCCAAGATTGTGACCAGATTCTGGATTGTCCAGATCATTCTTGCAGTAGTAACAATAGCACTTCTTAAAGTAAGATAGATATGAGCAGAATTGTTGTTTTAGGTGGCGGCGAAAGCGGAGTAGGCAGCGCCGTACTTGCAAAGACAAAAGGATTCGACGTGTTCCTTTCAGACAACGGGAACATAGCACCTGAATATGTGGAGCAACTCAAGAAATGGGAAATCCCTTTCGAGATGGGCGGCCACACGGAGGAAAGTGTGCTGAATGCTGATGAGATCATCAAGAGTCCGGGCATCCCGCTCACTGCGCCGCTGGTACGCAAAGCAAGCGACGCAGGCATACATATCATCTCCGAGATAGAATTCGCAGGACGCTACGACAAATCCAAGAAGATATGCATCACCGGCAGCAACGGCAAGACAACCACTACGTCCCTGATTTACTATCTTCTGAAAGAAGCCGGGCTGAACGTGGGCCTGGGCGGCAACATAGGCAAAAGCTATGCATACCAGGTGGCCACAGAAAAGTTCGACACATACGTACTGGAGCTCAGCAGCTTCCAGCTCGACAATATGTACGATTTCAAAGCTGATATAGCTATCATCACCAACATAACTCCAGATCACCTGGACCGCTATGACCATAAGATGGAGAACTACGTGAAGGCGAAGTTCCGCATCACGCAGAACATGAACGAAGACGACTGCTTCATCTTCTGCAGCGATGACGAAATCACCATCAAACACCTGGACCAGATCATAATCAAGGCCAAGAGCCTTCCATTCTCCCAGAAAGAGGAAGTCAGGCAGGGCGCCTTCCTCCGGAATGACCACTTTGTGGTAAGAGTACCTGAAGAAGACGATTGCAACGTATTCCTGCAGGAGCTGGCAATAGGTGGAAAACATAACATCTACAACTCGATGGCCGCAGCCATCACCGCAAAGCTGATGAAGATCAGCAACGAGAAGATTCGTGCAAGTCTCAGCAGTTTCCAGGGAGTGGAACATCGATTGGAGAAGGTGATGACCATTGGCGATGTCCTCTATGTAAACGACAGCAAGGCTACGAACGTAGACTCTGCATGGTATGCTCTTGAGTGCCAGACGCGCCCTGTAGTATGGATTGTAGGCGGCAAAGACAAGGGCAACGACTACGAACCGCTATATAAACTGGCAAAGGAGAAAGTAAAGGCCATCGTGTGTCTGGGAGTCGACAATGCCAAGATACATAAGAGCTTCGAAGACATAGTCCCTACCATAGTGGACACTCTCAGCGCAGAGGAAGCAGTAAAGAAATGCTCTGAGCTGGCAGAAGCAGGAGATGTCGTTCTCCTCTCTCCATGCTGCGCAAGCTTCGATCTCTTCAAGAGTTATGAAGACCGCGGACGTCAGTTCAAGGATGCCGTAAGGAGATTGTAGAAATGGCCGTGGAAAAGCAGGAAAACATATTCACAAGAGTGAAAAAGAACATAGCCAGTGGCGACAGGATGATATGGATTGTCGCCATCATGCTCATGTTGGTATCACTCGTCGCCATCTTCTCTTCCACATCCACACACGCGATGCGTACCGGCATTTCCAGGACTGCGATCTTCAGCGGGCAGGCAATACTGGTACTGGCAGGCGTGGCTCTGCTGGTCGTCCTGGCTGCCATTCCGAATGTGAAATACATAAAATGGGCATCACAGTTCGGGTTTGGAATTTCCGCCGCACTGCTGCTGATCCTGGTCGGAGACATCGACCTTGGCAGCGCTTTTCATGCCATAAACCAAAATGAGGCCACAAGAGCGATATACATGTTCGGATTCACTCTCCAGGTATATGAAGTGGTCAAAATAGCGATGGTAATGTACCTGTCATGGGCGCTCTCGACATATGAGAAGGGCAAGTTCTCAATTGCCGACCGGCTTGGCACAGCATATCCCCAGGTATTCGGCTGGATGAAAAGTCCGCTCGGCCAGAGATGGGTGTACATATATCTGCCGATGATCATCACGATGGGTCTTACCTTCCCTGGCAGTACCAGCAGCGCACTGATGCTGGGCATAGTCATGGGATGCACCATCATAATCGGCGGAATGAAGATAAAGGAGATACTCGGGCTTCTGGCGATAGGCGCTGCCGGTGTATTCATGATTGTAAGTGTGCATGTCATCAGCAATGGCACCGTCATAAGCCGTCTGCAGACAGGCGCCAACCGCCTGGGCATAGAATTGCCATATCCGAGCAAGGAGGTCCGCGAGGCACAAAGAGCCAAGATAGCCAGCAAGAAACTGGACAACGAAAAGACATATTCCGCAAACAGCAAGGAGTTCCGCGAGTATCGTGACAAGAATCTCCAGAACAATTCCGCAGAGGTGGCGTTCGTGGAAGGCGGACGCAGGATTCTCGGCAAAGGTCCCGGCAAAAGCACGCAGAAGTACATAGTCCCCCTTATCTTTGAGGACTACATGTTCAGCTTCCTGATGGAGGAATACGGAATACTGGGAGGTCTTCTCGTCATAATACTGTATATCACGTTATTTGCCAGAGGTGTACTCATAGTGAAGGCCTGCAGCAATCGATACGCAAAGACCTGCATCGGAGGCCTTGTGTTCCTGATTACATTCCAGGCCATGCTGCACATTCTCATAAACTGCAATATCGGCATCCTGACAGGTCAGACCCTGCCAATGATAAGCCACGGCAAAAGCTCATTCCTATGCTTCACCATTGCATTCGGAGTGATCTTGGCCATAAGCACCATGGCCAACAAGAAAATGGCCAAAGAACGCGAAGAAGAGCAGAAACTGCTCATGGCAGACGAGATAAGCTCTTCGATCTCCGAAGTTGAAAACATTTACGAACAAATAGATCAGTAACAGCATATGAAAGTCATCATCAGCGGCGGTGGCACAGGTGGCCACATATTCCCAGCCCTATCCATAGCCAATGCACTGCGCGAGAACGACCCTTCCGTGCAGATACTATACGTCGGTGCAGAAGGCAAGATGGAAATGGAGAAGGTCCCTGCCGCAGGCTATGACATAGTAGGCCTCCCGGTAGCCGGGCTGCAGCGCAAGCTTACTCTCAAGAACCTGGCACTCCCCTTCAAGGTTATCAAGAGCTATGGCAAAGCCAGCAGGATAATCAATAGATTCAAACCTGACATCGTAATAGGAGTGGGCGGTTACGCCAGCGCTCCGACCTTGTGGGCAGCTTCACTCAAGGGCATTCCATGTCTTATACAGGAACAGAATTCGTTTGCGGGACTTACGAACAGGACTCTGGGCCGAAAAGTAAAAAAGGTATGCGTGGCATACGACGGCATGGAGCGTTTCTTCCCCGCTGAGAAAATAGTATTTACCGGCAACCCTATACGAGGCGGTTTCGCACCCACAACAGCGCAGAGCCGCGCAGAAGGCTTGGAATATTATGGACTCAACCCTGACAAGAAGCACATACTCATCATAGGAGGCTCGCTCGGATGCCGCACGCTGAATGAAAGCATGAAGGCATGGATAGAGCAGGGATGCCCCGGAGGAGATGACGTGGAGGTGCTGTGGCAGTGCGGCAAATACTACAAGAGTTCGATTGACGGATTCATGAAGGGGCGTGATCTTCCAAACATTCACTACAGCGATTTCATAGGCAGGATGGACCTGGCATATGCTGCCGCAGACATCGTGATCTCACGCAGCGGCGCCTCTTCAATCTCTGAAATATGCGTATGTCAGAAAGCCACCATTTTCGTTCCGTCACCCAACGTCGCAGAAGACCATCAGACATTCAATGCGATGGCACTCGTGAACAAGGGCGCAGCGAAAATTGTCAAAGACGCAGAGGCCGTGGAGAAACTGATGGGCGAAGCTGTTGCCCTGGTGCACAACGGGGCAGAGATTGCAGAAATAGAAAAGAATATTGCTCCTCTCGGCATCACAGATGCATCAGACAGGATACTCCGTGAGATCTACGCGATAACAGGAGGGAAACTGAAGAACAGAGTGAACAAGAACGTATACTTCATAGGTATAGGCGGCATAGGAATGAGCGCCATTGCCCGCTATTACAACGCCAAGGGATATAAAGTGAGCGGATACGACAAGACTCCATCCGAGCTCACTGCCCAGCTGGAAAAAGAGGGAATCGCCGTTCATTACGAGGACAACAACGACTTCATACCCAAGGATATAAACAACACCATGGTTGTATATACACCTGCTATCCCAAAAGACATGGGAGAGCTCGTATACGTCCAGAGCCATGGATACAAGGTGGTAAAACGCAGCCGCATGCTCGGCGAGATAAGTCAGGGACAGCACTGCCTGGCCGTATCAGGCACTCACGGCAAAACGACCACCAGCACACTTCTGGGACATATATTCCAGGACAGCGGCCGTGGATGCAACGCCTTCCTCGGCGGCATATCCAAGAACTATGACACCAACCTGCTCCTGGCAGACAACGATACTTTCGTAGCGGAAGCGGATGAATTCGACCGCAGTTTCCTGCAGCTTCATCCCGAGATTGCCGTCATTACCGCCATGGATGCAGACCATCTGGACATATATGACGACATCCAGCAGGTTCATCAGGCTTTCAGAGTCTTTGCCAGTCAGGTTAG
>JAZRXU010000143.1:0-4881 GCA_045600345.1 Candidatus Cryptobacteroides sp.
CGTAAAGAAAGGTTCCAACACAAAGATGTCTGAGCATTTCAGCTCAAACGAATTTGATTGTCACGGCGGCGGATGCTGCACTGAGACAATCATTAACGAAAAGCTCATTGAATATCTGGAAAAGATCAGAGAGCATTTCGGAAAGCCAATCCAGATTACCAGTGGATATCGCTGCGTTCGTCACAACAGCAATATCGGTGGTGCAACCGGCTCACGCCATTCTAAGGGTGACGCTGCTGACATTGTGATTACCGGCGTGACTCCGAGAGAAGTTGCCAAGTATGCTGAGAGCATCGGCATTAAGGGCATCGGCTTGTATGAGACTTCCGCTGACGGTCACTTCGTACATATCGATACGAGAGATGCGAAGAGCTTCTGGTATGGACAGGCTTGCGCTGCAAGGACTACATTTGGTGGTACTACCGGTGCTGCTACGACTGTGACTACACCTGAAAGCAAGAACTATCTGCTGATGGTCGGAAGCACAGGCAATGCTGTTCGTGCTCTACAGGAAAATTTGGTGAAGCTTGGCTATAACCTTGTAACCGATGGTGTGTTCGGTAATTTGACAAAGAATGCAGTTATGGACTATCAGAAGAAGAATGGGCTTGTCGTTGACGGCATCGCTGGTTCTCTGACTCAGAAGTCTATTGAAACTGCTGTTGGAAAGGTTACTGCATCTACCGGTGGTTCCTACACCGTTAAGGTGAACACTGCTGCGCTGAACATCCGCAAGGGCGCAGGCACTAATTATCCGATTACCGGCACTATTCGTGACAGAGGTATCTATACCATTGTCGCAGAATCTACCGGAACCGGAGCCTCCAAGTGGGGTAAGTTGTCCACAGATCAGGGATGGATCTCTCTGGACTACTGTATAAAATCCTAATTTGGCAATTCAAAAATAACACATACGGAGGTGAAACGGATGATTATTCAAGGCAGCAATGAGCCTGTGATTGTCGAATTTCGGGTAGATCACGAAATTAAGAAAGTTGATATTGCTCTGTTCGATGACCAGGACAATCTGGTTAAGGACTGGAGCTTCGATGGCGGCGACATTACAGACAATACCGTAGTCGCCCCTCTTACCGAGGACGAGACGATGGCGTTTCCCTGCGGTATTCTAACGCTTGAAGTGAAGTGGCTTGATGGCAACGATTCCATCTGGCACGGCAATGTAATCACAGTCCGTTGTTCAAAGCGGAGTGACAAGCGGCAAATGTTAGGCGGTGATGAGAATGCCTAAGTTTATTGTAAAACCTGATAGTTCCAATACATACCTGATTCGCTATGTAGCCAGTGGCTTCCAGACGATTCATGGCAGATCGCCATATCCGAATGAGGAGACCGGCACCTGGTTCTATTTCAATGATGAGACGGAAAAGTATGTTGATTCTGAGATCCCCGTCAGATATGACGACGAGTGGATCAAGGAGAAGCTGACCGTTGCATCCATGCAGGAGCTGATGGAGTATCTGGGTATTTCGGAACAGAACGCACAGGACGGAGGTGAACAGGTAGATGGACAGTAAAGCACTTTTGGAGATGCTGTCCGGGATTTCAGTCGGCAGTATCATTGCAGTTGTTACTGTGGTCTCTATCGTTTGCGCCGGTTGCTGGAAGGTCATCTCAAAGCTGATTAAGGTCTATGACGGCTACAATGCCATCAAGGATGAGCGGGATCAGCTCAAGCGTAAGGTTGAAGAGAACTCCAATTCTATCGAGGAAATGAAGACGCACTTCTCTGAGGCCATGACCGGCGTGCAGGGACAGCTCACAACTATTATGGAAGCACTGAATGAACAGCGAGAGACAAAGATCACAGAGCTCAGACACGCAATTGTTATTGCCGGTGAGAATGCTCTGGCACGCGGAGAGATGACGATCCGTGAATGGAAATCTTATCACGAGATGGTTGATAAGTATCTGCATGTCTACAAACAGAACTGGTATGTCGAATCCCAGGCTGCAAAGGTTGATAGAGATGTAAGAGTGATTGGACGACTTGACGAGCACGGAAATGATATTGAGTAAGGCGGTGAGACCGTTGTCGGATAAAATCATTGCCGCAGTAAATATCTGCGCCTGTGTTTTATTCAGCGGCATTATCATGTACGCTGCTCTTACGGTCGCCTCCAACACAGATGATTACTCTGAATTGAGGTGAGATAGAATGGAAGTGTTAGTTAGCGTAATCGGTCAAAAACTGAGAATCTCCACGAACTGCAAAACATTCGTGGAGGGTACTCGCAACTTTATTAAGTTTGTATTCGCTCTGCCGGATGAATGGCTCGGTCTTGATATGCACGCTCAGTTCATTCAGGACGGACTGGCTTATAACAAGCAGCTCGATTCTAACTACAGCGCATATCTTCCTGACGAAATTCACGATGGTAAATGTGAATTGATTCTGCATGGTGCGAGCGGCATGACTGTCGCTCTGACAGACGGCGTGATTCTGAATGTGAAGCGGTCTAACCATACAGGTGACGGCAGTGACGATGTTTATGTATTCGCTACATTGGAAGAAATGAAGGAATACTTACAAATTTAAGAGGAGGGATAGAAATGTACAAAATGATTAAAGACGGCAATAACATGATTTACAACTATCGGAAGTTTATCTGTGATGTTGCCTCTGATCTCGACAAGATTGATGTCGAGCAGGTATCCAGTGGCTCTACTGCCCTGATTATTGCTACCAAGGAACTGTATATCCTGAACAACGCAAAGCAGTGGAAGCTGTTCACTACATATTCCGGTTCCACCGGTGGCGGTGGCGGCGGTATCGAAGGTGACTTTCTCGATGCTGGCGATGTAGCAACCATGACTGATGCCAACGCATACCTTGATATTTGAGGTGATGTAAATGGTAGATGTTAAGGACAAGCTCGTATCTCTGGAACTGCTGAAATACTACCACGACTACAATAAGGAAACCTATTCCAGAGTAGTCAAGCTGGTATTCAATGGAAGCGCTCTGACGGACAATGCAGGCGCAGCTATGTCATTTACTAAGATGACTGAGCTGCTGGCCGATCCTACCTGCAACATTGAGATTGCTTACAACGCAATCACTCTGATTCGGGTGGCTAAGTCCAATGAGTCCGTTGATTTCATCGGCTTCCACGAGGCAAGCAGCAAACTGTATATGGACAAGCTGAGTGTTTCCAGTAGCAACCGTATTGCATACAAGGAAAACCCGCTTGCTCTCTCCGGGGACATTATTAAGAATCTCTCCGGAATGACCAGTGATGCCACACATAGGACTGTAACTGACGAGGAGAAGAAGACTTGGAATGAGAAGAGCGATTTCAGCGGTAGCTGGAACGATCTGACCGACAAGCCTGTCGCAACTCTGGCTCAGGCAAACACCTATCTGGGCATCCAATAATGGATAAGGAGGTAAAATTATGGCAGCTACAAAAGATTTACTCGTAACCCTTGAGATTCTCAAGAGCGTTTACGATAAGCTTACTACCGCTATCGGTAAGAAGGTAGACGCAGTCAGCGGCAAGGGACTGTCCACCAATGACTATACTGCCGCTGCAAAGGCTAAGGTCGATGCAATCCCCGCGAACCCCAAGTACACCGACACTGTCTACGATGATGCTCCTCTGAAGAATGATCTGAAGGCAGGCACTGAGGCTACTGCAATTTGGCATCTGGGATTCTATCTGGATGAAAATGGAGACCTGTGCCAGAAGGAGGACTAAATGGGTAAAGTAGGAACAGAAGCGACCCTGCAGGAGATCAAGGCAGCAATCGGCGAAGGTAAGATGTACCTGAAGACTGTTGCTATGGAGGGCAAATGGGTGCCCGAGAATATTGTTCGTATGAAGAATATCTCTGATGCAGGTCTCGCAAGAAAGTATTTTAATATCGGCGATCAGGTTATCGTCGAGTATAAGAACACCGCTGGTACGGTGTATGAGATGCCGTGGGATGTTGTACACATCGGCGATGCAGTGCTGGCAGATGGCACTATCAAGAAGGATGCAATTTATCTGCAGTCCCACTGGGCTACCAATGAATCTGTGCAGTTTGACGCTGCCGAGGTTGAGGTTGCTACTGAGGCTACCGCTACCGCAGGTCTGTATTACTATGGATATGACGGCACCAATTATACTCTGCTGAATCTTGCAGCCGGTGACGAAATCCCCTATGCAAGCTACACCAAAGTATACCACAATGAGATCAAGGACACAAGCTATAATATTCTGAAGTACGGTTATAACCGCGAGACTCATTCTGCATACCGTCAGTGGTTGAACTCTGCTGGGCTCAAGGGTAACTGGTGGACTGCTCAGCATATCGGTGACTGCGCTCCCAGTAATCACGGCACTATCAACGGCTTCCTTGCTGGACTGCCTAAGGATTTCGTAAGCTCCATGTCTGAGGTTCAGATTCGCGCTCTGCTGAATACTGTCAGCGAGCCCGATAAGAACAGTCAGGATGAGATGTACACAGCAAAGGTGTTCCTGCCTCATCTGGAGCAGATGTATATCGCTCCCTATGTGGCTGGTGTCGAAGGTGAATCCTGGGACTACTATAAGCAGTTGGCAGGAGATGCGGGTCTGGCTGGTATGTTCCAGCGTTCCAGCACCTACCCCATCCTGATTAGCTATGCTCTGGAAAATCACTCTTCGGCGCAGTATGTGCGCCTTGCGTCAGCGAATCGTGGCGTTAGCTACAATACATGTTATGTCAACTCGTCCGGCCATGTCAGCAACAACAACGCGGGCAACGCGTATAGGTGCCGTCCAGCCTGCGTCATCTAAAAATCTAAATAATTAGACCCATGCGTGAAGCATGGGTCTTTATGTAACCTTGAAACAATAAGGAGGAATTAAGCAAATGGGAAAAGTTGGTACTGAA
>JAZRXU010000144.1:0-7752 GCA_045600345.1 Candidatus Cryptobacteroides sp.
GGGGTAGACTACGACAAGAAAGGTCGCGTGGTTCCTGAATATGATCAGGCAGTTCTACAGCGCTGCTCTCCTCTGTATCTGATCAACAAAAAGCATCATCTTGCTGCCCAACTGTTCTGCGGTACTGCAGACATCACTGTGGAGTGCAGTCAGAGCGAGGCTTTCGCAGAAGCGCTCAAACGTGTCAAAGGGAATGTGGTGGATCTGCAGGTTTATCCTAATTACGACCATAATCTCAGTTCCAAGACATCTGACAGGATGGAGGAGATATTCTTCAAGTCTGTAGATTTTATCGTTGCAAACCTTAAATAAACTTGTGTGATTTGGTAGGATTGGTTAAATTTGCGACAACCAATTCTACCAAATGAACGAAGATATTGTAATAGAGCATATTCGCTCTCTTTTTAATACTGGAAAACTGGAGCCGGGAGACCGTCTTCCCGCCGAGCGCAAGATAGCGGAACTGCTGGGTGTCAGCCGTGCACATGTGCGCTCCGCTTATCAGAAACTGGAAATATATGGCATAGCCAAGACCTATCCCCAGAGTGGTACAGTGCTCTCCGATGGGTCTGTGCAGGCATTATCTTCCCAATTCTCGGGACTTATCAAGGTGAAGATGTTCGACTTTGCCTCTTTGGTCCATGTCAGGACATTGCTGGAGACAGAAGCAGTACGACTCGCTGTCAAGCATGCAACTGCCGAGGATATCGAACTTATCCGCTCGGCATGTCAGGCTTCTATGCAGAATGAGGACCCTTCCAAACAGTATGAGATGGATCTGGAGTTCCATCAGTCAATAGCTCAGTCCAGCGGAAATCCTGTCATTTCATCCCTTCTTCTGGTCATTACCCCTGATGTTCTGTCTTATTACCGCAAGCATCAGCTTTGTACAACTTCCATCGACATAACAAATGCAGAGCATTCAGCTCTATGTGACGCTATAGGTGAGCGCGACCTGCGTCTTGCCCTCAGAATTCTGAAAGAACACTTCCGTGGCATCACCGAACTGTCGGCCAAGCTGAGCTAGGCTTCGGACTTCTAAAATATTCTTAAACGGCGGATCAGTCGCAGCATTCGGGTGCTGAGGCATGCGACGAGTATCTGGAGTACCTTTGTCGATAGGCCGGGAGTGATCTGAGCTCTGCCTCGAAGCACGGCGCGAACTGCGCGGGCAGCCAGACGCTCAGGCGTGATGATATATCCAAGTGCAAGACCAGTGCGCATTGCGGCGGGGGAGAGATTGTAGAGAGTGGTTGCCACCGCTCCTGGACGTACGCATGTCACGTTGACCCCTTTCTCGTGCAGTTCAACATGTGTGGACCGTGAGAAAAGCCTGACAAAGCCTTTGGTGGACGAGTATGTTGCCATCCTTTGTGCTCCGAAGTCAGAGGTGACAGAGCTTATGTTTATCACATATCCCTTGCCACGGGCCAGCATATCTTTTGCGAAATAGTATTCCAGCATGGCCGGAGTGTGGACATGCAGCATTAGTATCAGCGAGTTGAACTCTGCGGAGTCATCCAGGAAGTCACGGTCGTGATAAACACCTGCATTGTTGACGAGCATTTCCACCTCTATCCCTTCCTTCTGACATAGGTCATACAGAGCCCGGGGCGCTTCGCGTGAGCTGAGGTCCATGGTAACAGGGATGGTCTTGACATTGTGGACCGATGCCACTTCTGCCGCCCGTGTGCGCAAGGCCTCATCTTCATTGCTTACCATGACTACATTGTAGCCACGTTCCGCTATAACATTGGCGAAAGCCAGCCCTATTCCAGAGCTGGCTCCCGTTACAACTGCATATTTGGTCTGCATGTTCAGGTCTATGGATTATCTGAGGACAATCTCTTTGCGGTCCGGACCCACAGAGATGATTTTTACAGGACATCCTGTCTCTTTCTCTATCCAGTCGACGTAGCTTTTGAGTTCGGCAGGGAAGTCCTCGTAGTTGCGTACTTTGGTGATGTCGCATTTCCATCCCGGGAACTCTTTGTATACAGGCTCTACGGTCTCGCCGGCTTCGAATGGGAAGTAGTCCAGCTCTTTGCCGTCTATCTTGTATGCCACACATGCCTTGATGGTCTCGAAGTCATTCATGACATCAGCCTTCATCATGATGAGCTCAGTGACACCATTCATCATGATGGCATATTTGAGCGCCACCATGTCGAGCCATCCGCAGCGGCGTGGACGTCCTGTGGTTGCACCGTATTCGTGACCTATGCGGCGAAGCTCCTCGCCATCGTGGTCGAACAGCTCTGTAGGGAATGGGCCGCTGCCCACGCGTGTGCAGTATGCCTTGAATATACCCATCACTTTGCCGACGCGGTTGGGAGCCACTCCCAGACCTGTACATACACCGGCTGTCATGGTGTTCGATGAGGTGACAAACGGATATGTACCGAAGTCGATGTCCAGCATGGAACCCTGTGCGCCCTCAGCAAGGATAGGCAGCCCCTGCTCGAGGTATTTGTTTACGACAAGCTCGCTTTCGATGAACTCGAATCTTTTGAGTTTCTCCACAGCCTCCAGCCATTTTGCCTCGTATTCGGTAATGTCGAACTCGAAGTCGTACTGCGAGAGCATACCCAGGTGTTTTTCCTTGAGAGCCTGGTAGCGTGCCTCGAATTCTCCACTGACAATATCGCCGACGCGAAGACCGTTGCGTCCGGTCTTGTCCATGTATGTCGGACCGATGCCTTTGAGGGTCGAGCCGATTTTGCTTTTACCCTTGGCTTGCTCGGAAGCTGCATCCAGCATGCGGTGGGTGGGCAGGATGAGGTGTGCCCTCTTGGAGATGATAAGCTTCTTGGATATGTCACCTGCTTTTCTTTCGATAGCCTCGATCTCTTCCATCAGGATAACAGGATCGATAACTACGCCATTGCCGATAACATTCATGGATTCCTCACGGAAGATGCCGGAAGGGACAGTGTGCAGCACGAAGCTGTCGCCGTCGAATACCAGAGAGTGACCTGCGTTGGGACCGCCCTGGAAACGTGCGATCACCTTATATCCTGGAGTGAGCAGGTCCACTACCTTACCTTTGCCTTCATCGCCCCATTGGAGGCCGAGAACTACGTCTAATTTGTTCATTGTATATTATTCTTATTTTATTTTTTCTATATATCGGGTTTCCGCCCATCCGATGGTTGCAGGGGGTTTAGACGAGATGACATAGCAGACGCGGTTGACGCCGCGTACTTTGTTTATGATCTCGTTGCTGACCTCTGCGAGGAATTCGTATGGGAGGTGTACCCAGTCGGCGGTCATGCCGTCTGTTGATATCACGGCGCGTAGAGCACAAGTGTATTCATATGTCCTCTCATCGCCCATGACGCCCACGCTGCGTACCGGAAGGAGCATTGTGCCGGCCTGCCATATGCTGTCGTACAGATTGGTGGCGCGGCGGCTAGGCTCTGACGCAGAAGGGAGGTCACATGGCCATGTGCGCAGCTTGTTTATGAATATGGCATCGGCCTCGCGGAGTATGCGGAGCTTCTCTTCGGTCACTTCTCCAAGGATTCGTATTCCCAGGGATGGACCTGGGAAAGGGTGACGTCCTATGAGCTCCTCTTTGATGCCGAGAGCGCGTCCTACACGGCGAACCTCGTCCTTGAAGAGGGCACGCAGAGGCTCGACGATCTTGAGGTTCATCTTCTCCGGGAGTCCTCCCACGTTGTGGTGGCTCTTGATTTTGGCTGCGGTGCCGTTCACTCCGCAGCTTTCTATCACGTCCGGATATATGGTGCCCTGGGCAAGCCAGCGTGCACCGGTGATCTTCTGAGCTTCGGCGTCGAATACCTCGATGAATGTCTTTCCTATGGCCTTGCGTTTCGCTTCAGGCTCGGATACGCCTTCGAGGGCTTTGAGGAAGAGTGCACCGCTCTGTACTCCTATCACGTTGAGGCCCATGTCCTTGTATGACTCGAGAACGTCTGTGAACTCGTCTTTGCGCAGAAGGCCGTTATCCACGAATATGCAAGTAAGGTTCTTGCCTATGGCCTTGTTCATGAGCACGGCTGCCACAGTCGAGTCCACGCCGCCGCTAAGGCCGAGTATCACCTTGTCATCGCCGAGCTGTTCCTTCAGAGCTGCGACGGATGTCTCGATAAATGAGTCCGGAGTCCAGCTGCATGAACATCCGCAGACCTTCACGATGAAGTTGCGGAGCATTTCTGCACCGTATTCGCTGTGGAATACCTCCGGGTGGAACTGCACGGCATAGGTCTCTTCGCCGGTAAAGCGATATGCGGCATTATCCACATCTTCGGTGCTGCCTATTATCTGGGCGCCGTCCGGAAGACGGGTGATGGTGTCGCCGTGGCTCATCCACACCTGGCTGGTCTGAGGAATTCCTTCAAAAAGTGGGGAATTGCCTTTTACTGTCATTTTTGCCCGGCCGTATTCGCGGCTGTCGGAGTTCTCCACCATTCCTCCGAAATGGTATGCGAGATATTGCGCTCCATAGCAAATGCCGAGCAGCGGAAGAACGCCTTTGATGCCGCTCAGGTCTACCTGAGGGGCATTCTCGCTGCGTACTGATGCGGGGCTTCCGCTGAGTATGACGCCTTTTACGTCGGCATCCATCTGCGGCATCTTGTTGTAAGGATGTATCTCGCAGTATACATTCAGCTCCCTTAGGCGACGTCCTATGAGCTGGGTCACCTGAGATCCGAAATCCAATATTATGATTTTTTCCATATCTGTCGTAGGGGACTGTGACTAGTCGTTGCGGCTGTAGTTAGGCGTTTCCTTAGTGATGGTGATGTCGTGAGGATGACTTTCTGCCATGCCGCTCGCTGTCACGCGGGTGAACTTGGCATTCTGAAGCTCGCATATTGTATGAGCTCCGCAGTATCCCATGCCGCTGCGAAGTCCGCCTATGAGCTGATATACCGTCTCCTCGAGAGTTCCTTTATATGGAACGCGGCCCACAATACCTTCCGGAACAAGCTTCTTGACAGAAGTCTCCTTGTCCTGGAAGTAACGGTCTTTCGAGCCGGCCTCCATTGCGTCAAGAGAACCCATACCGCGGTACGTCTTGAATTTACGTCCGTTGTAGATGATGGTCTCGCCCGGAGCCTCTTCCGTACCAGCGAACATCGAGCCGCACATCACGCAGTCTCCGCCGGCTGCAAGAGCCTTCACCACGTCGCCGCTGTAGCGCAGACCTCCGTCAGCGATGACAGGGACGCCTGCTGCCTTGGCAACCTTGCTGCACTCGAAGATTGCAGTGAGCTGCGGAACACCTACGCCTGCAACGATACGGGTAGTGCAGATAGAGCCTGGACCTATGCCCACCTTGATGCCGTCAGCACCAGCCTCCACGAGCATTCTGGCAGCTTCTGCGGTGGCGATATTGCCTATCACCACGTCGAGCTGAGGGAATTCCGCCTTTATCTCCTTGAGTTTGTCTATCACGCCCTTGCTGTGGCCGTGTGCACTGTCGAGCACCACTGCGTCAACGCCTTCTGCAACGAGAGCTCTCACGCGCACGATGGCATCAGCTGTTATGCCCACACCTGCTGCACAGCGCAGACGGCCTTTGGCATCCTTGCATGCATTTGGGTGGAGCTTTTCTTTCTGTATATCCTTATATGTGATAAGGCCTACGATCTTGCCGTCAGCATTCACCACAGGGAGCTTCTCTACCTTGTGTTCCTGCAGTACCCTCTTCACGAATTCACGGTCTGTCTGATCGTTCTTTATGGTGACAAGACCTTCGCTGGTCATGACATCGGCGATCTTCGCAGACATGTCTGTGGTGAAACGCACGTCACGGTTGGTCACGATACCCACGAGCACATTCTCGCCGTCCACGACAGGGATGCCGCCGATATGGTTCTCGGCCATCATGTCAAGTGCTTCGCCCACGGTCTGGTCCTTGTGGATTGTCACAGGATCCATGATCATGCCGTTCTCGGCTCTTTTGACCTTGCGTACCTCTGCGGCCTGGGCTGCTATGGACATATTCTTATGAATAACGCCGATACCACCTTCTCTTGCCAGAGCGATAGCCATCGGCGCCTCGGTTACTGTGTCCATTGCGGCAGACACGATAGGGATGTTGAGAGTGATGTTGCGGGAAAAACGCGACTGGAGTTTGACTTCTCGTGGCAGTACTTCGGAGTATGCTGGAATCAGCAGCACGTCGTCGAAAGTGAGACCTTCAAGAGCAATTCTTTCTTCAATAAATGACATGGGAATGATTTTTTGTTCTTGGGATACAAATATACGCCAAAAACTGCGTTCCATCAACCCAATCTTAAAGAACTTTTAACTATTTTTGTATAAGATAAAGTGTTTGTGAAGATACCTGATATGAAACGGATTTCATTGGCTGCTGCCATTTTGTTTACTGTGACATCTGTGTTTGCACAGAGCTCGATTGATCTCATACGGCAGGACCCTCATCTGGCATTCGGGAACATGTATCCGTATCAGCCTATGGATACCACCTGCTCTGAGGTTCCGCAAGGCTACGAGGTGTTCTATATCAGTCATTTCGGCCGCCATGGAAGCCGCTATGACACCGAACCGGACAAGAACTACAAGGTTCTCGCCACGATGCAGAATCATTATGATGCCGGCCGTCTGACACCAAAGGGTGAACAGTTGTACCGTGACATCATGACCATACGCAAGGCTACTGAAGGCCATCTCGGAGATCTCACCGCCAAGGGTGCAGCCGAGCACCGCGATATAGCTGCCAGAATGTACAGGCACTATCCGCAGCTGTTTGACGGTACGGGAAGAATAGACACGTACACCACCATGGTCCAGCGTGTGATCGACAGCCGGGACAGTTTCATCGCTTCCCTGAAGGAAAGGAACCCGCAGTTGGGGTTCAATCTCGCTTATGCCAGAGGGGACAAATGGGCTCTGCAGGAAGTGGCGGGGCGTAGCTTGACCAGAGAGGAGAATCAACTTCTTGGTCGTGATGAGACTATAGCCAGGGTTCGTGAAGAATTATGGAAGCAGCTGGATGGCAGCCGCTTCGCCGCCGAGATATTCAAGAATCCGAAGGACGCCGGCAATGCGCCGATGCTCATGTACCAGATTCTGTCTGCTACGAAGACTCTGGCCTGTCTGGATCAGGAGATGCCGGACATCTCGGCATATTTCACTCCCGAGGAGCTTTATCACATGTGGCGTCGTTCCAATTATGTATGGTATACACGTCATGGCATAAGCCCGGATAACGAAGGACTCCGTGCTGATATCAAAGGCCGATTGATTGCGGAAGCTATAATCGAGGATGCCCAGGCAGCAATCGCGTCAAAGGGAAAGATTGCGGCGACGCTGCGTTTCAGCCATGACGGCGATCTCAACCCTCTGCTGTCTTTTCTCAATATCGAAGGCACCAACTGCACCGATCTGTACCAGATGGCAGAGCAGGCGAGGGACTTCGAGATAGTCCGCACCGGTGCCAATCTGCAGCTTGTCTTTTATCGCAATGCGAAGGGCGATGTGCTCGTGAAGGCACTTAGGAACGAGATGGAGACCCGTATCGGGGGCGTAAAGCCTTTCAAGGGGGTCTACTATAAATGGAAAGATGTCAGAAAGTATTGGGCCAACCGTGAGATAAGATAACAATCCTATCGGCTCATAATATGAATCAGCCAGCACGCCACCTGGTGTGCTGCGCTTTTTATGCCGTAGTAGCCGGTGTGCACATCGTTCTTGCTGCAGTCAAGGCGTCCGTCAGAAGCCACTTTCTCTTCCAATTGTGATACGGGTCTCTGGATG
>JAZRXU010000145.1:0-4078 GCA_045600345.1 Candidatus Cryptobacteroides sp.
CCCGCAGTGCTCTGAACAAATGCTGCTAAATAAGACTTATAAATCAAACTTTTTCCCGGCCTCTGCCGGGGGCCAACTTCACGCCGGATAACGGGGGTTACTTTCATCGGATTGTCCATATAGTGACACAATTTGGCATAATAATCCCGTAAATTTGCATCAACAAATTACGTAATATACCATGGGACTTTTTGACTCACTCTTCGGCTCATCAATGACCGACAACTACATTGGTCGTCACGGCGAATTCGATCGCAACGATGAAGACCGCGCCATCTGCGAAGACATGTTCGGCATGCGCTCCCAGAACCACGATGCCGACCTCGAAGCTCACTACGGCTGGGAAAACAAGTTGAACTACGACTCCGACGGCTACGCCGACGAAGAAGACTGGTAGAGTATGAACAACCAATATTGAGACTTGCTATGGCAAACAAGACAGGACGCTTTACATACCTCTTGCGCTGGAATCCGGATATCTCCAGCGTAACCATGGACCATTGGAAATACTGGATGGACCACTTCCGTTTCATGGAGACAAACTGGAGCGTGCATGATTGGGAAGAGGCGGATTACGGTGACCGATTCTATATGCTGAAGGTCGGTTCCGGTCGTCAGGGTATTGTCATGAATGGTGCTTTCACATCTATGCCATATCTAGGCTACAGCTGGCGTAATGATGGCAGCCGTGTCTTTTATCGGGACATCGAAATCTGGCACATCCTTGATCCGGAGAATGGCCCGATTATTCCGATAGAGGAGCTGCAGAAAGCAATGCCGGAGGTGGACTGGGAAAATGGCCACTCTGGAGTGCTGCTGACAGTAGACCAGCAGCTGACGCTCAACGAACTCTGGGATAAGTTCGCCGATGAGCACGAAGATATCATGGAACAGCAGGGAAAGATGTGGGACTACTACATTGAACCATCCGCAGCCGCCCGCGTAAAGGACTTCAAAAAGTACCATGAAGCAGTGATGTGGGGTGACGACTATGATTACCCTTTGACTGAAAGCTGCATGCATGATTGCTTCAACAGGAATTTCACAGAGGACCTCGATTATGAAGAGTTCAGAATCACCCTCTGGTTCAACGCCGGAAAGAATGTGACATTCCGCTGTACAGGTATTGACTCAATCAAGGTTGACGTTTCCATGCGGGAATACTACTGGCACCTGTCCATGATCTTTGAAGAAGGTCCGGATTTCCTCCACCTCAGGGCAAATGGAGTGGATGTGGTCTGCAAAGAGATTGCTGTAGAGAAGATAGAAGACTGTAAATAGAACATCATCGCCCATGCCAGCCAACCCTCAGAACCCCTTCACAAAGTTCGACGCCTTCATTCTGATCGCGTTCCTTATTTTCTGCGCTGCCGGAGTCATTGCTCCGAAAGTTCGTGAACACAAGAAGGAAGTCGAGAAGGCACGAATAGAAGAAGCACGCGAACGAGAGAATCAGCGTTTATTAGAGCAGACCCTGCAGCGTATGGAGGCTGCTCGTATTCGTGATTCCATCGAAGCCCCGATGCGCCGCGTCAGCGATAGCATTGCCAAGGCCCAGCTGGCCGAGCAGGAAGCGCTCAAAAAGAAACAAGCAGAACAGGCCCGCCAAGAAACCCTCCGCAAACGCCGTGAGTACGAAGCCAACGCCGGCTACAACGAAGGCTATCATGACGGCTACGAATGTGGTTATGACGATGGCGACTGCAACGAATCCTACGGCTACAGCTATCTCAGCGACGAGACCCTTGCCCGTCATACAAGAGCCTACCGTCGTGGCTTTGACGCAGGCTACCGCGCCGGAATCGTAGATGGCCGTGAAGACTTTCAATACTCACATGACATTTGATGCTCACAATATGAATACCAAGGCAACAACCATCATCCTCTGCATCGGGCTTGCACTTTGCCTCTGCATCCCGACAATCGCCCAACAGACAGCAAAGACAATCACAGATGGATACCATACAATCACCTACACATCACTGCTCGATGCCAAGAAGAAAATCATCGAGTACAAGTTACGGCTGAAACAGGAAGATTATAATCAAGAAGATTACGGTTTATGCCGTCTGCATCTGTCCTCATTCCCGATGGGTATGCTCGCAGATCTTTTAAGGAAGGAACCTCTTTCAAATCACTTTGAGTTTGGCTTCGATGAAATCAGGGAGGTGTCATCGCCAGACATGAAGATAAAGTGCTATGTCATGAAGGATGTGTACAATACAGCGGCTGGTGACTATGAGGGCGCTGTAGTGATTACCATTGGCAATGGCCATGAAGTCATACCGATATACGATGGACCGGACTATGTTTTCGATCCGGGATACGTGCGCTATATCGACTGCTTCACCGCCACAGATGGCACAACCGTCTATTTGGTCGTTCAGCATGATGGCAAAACCGACCTCTTCATCCTCGACGGCACCAAGCTGCTCCCGATGAAGCTGGCCGTAGACTATGACCGACTCAACTGCATCCAGAAACCATAAGAATTATGAGCCACGAATTCAACGAAAGCGAGATGTGCATGTGCGACTACTGCAGGGATTGGTTCCCTGTAGATGAGACCTATCAACTTCCTGACGGCCATATTGTCTGTGAGGAATGCATGGAGCAGATACATGAAGATGTTACCTTCGAAATGTGATGCGTGTGAAGTATATCGATGTCACGATTTGGCACACAGGAGCCCTAGCTTTGCCCCATCAAGCAAAGTCATCAATCCAATGTTACGCAAGGCCACAACATTCACCACTTTTTGCAACACAACCAGGGAGGCCAACCTCTCTTCGGCCAAGCGGGCATTGAAGCGTTTCCGTGGTGCTCACCTGCACAGGGACACCACGGGCGATGATGATGTAATCGATATCGTTGTCGGCGCTGAAATCATGGAACAGCACATCTGCAAATGCCCCAGGCGGATCCAGCCGGAATTGTGCGAGCAGAAGAATACTCAACCGCGGCCGCAGTTTGTCAGATATTTCCGCGTCGAGGATCTGGCGCTTTACCAATAGGGGAGCATTGCTAATATGGTGTCAGCCAGCAGCCCCTGCTGCCGTATGGTACAGCCTTGCCATGGCTGGCCGCTGTGTGTCTGTCGCCGCTGCTTTCCAGAGGCGCGAACATCCAGGTTCTGGAGCCGGAATGGCTGGTGGAGGAGATTAAGGGGCAGGCGACAAAGGTGGTGGACCTGTACAAAAATTAGAAGCCGGCCAAATAGCCAGCTTCAGCATCAGGTTCACCTCTGATCTTCCTCCGTCGTCTTCAGATGATAATGGTAACAGCGGTAGAACTGCTTGTATGCCTGCCATATCGGATTACTGTCATCACGCACATCGAGTACGTCAGAATCCACGTGGCAATAATTCTCGGTCGTTTCTGCTTCCGGACATGCATGTTCCATTGCGCGCATGGCAGTAATAAGTAGCGACTCTGCGAAGGCCTGGCCTTCCACATGTCCATGATGAAAGTGATGTCTCTTACCGGATGCAAAGATACGAGTCTACTTTGAGGAGGTTGCTATTTTTTTGAATTAGAGTCAAATTTAATTGCCCTCCGTTCTATAACGAGCAGTATCATTGGGTGTGAGGGATCCAATTAATAGATCGTAGAGATATTTTTATTTTTCAACCGGATTATACTTATCTATAAGTCGATCATAAGTCCTATTTATCATAATCCTTGTCCATAATATTTTGTTTGTGAACGCGCTCATGTCACAATCTTGGTTCTTATGCAACTTATAATCCAAAATACTGAGATCATCCTTTAAATCTTCGACATATTTGCATTTTCTGATTGCTTCAAGGCACCAGAAATACTTGTTCTTAAAACCATTTTCATTTAGGTCTGCAATCGTACGATTAGTCTTCTCTTGTTGTGAGCTTATGGTACTCTCAATAATCCACGACAAGTGTTCTTCTCGAGAATATCCTTTTGCAACGTCTGCAATGAAATTTTCAACTATAGAAGCATCGGATGGAAAATCCGCGCCCGCGTGACCCCCTAAATCCGAAATGAAACTGACCCCCTAATCCGTTTTCAAAGTGGCCCCCTAAATCCGCTGCGAAAATGGTCC
>JAZRXU010000146.1:0-4444 GCA_045600345.1 Candidatus Cryptobacteroides sp.
CTTGAAAAAGATTTATAAGTTAATACTCTGAGGGCAGTTCTATAAAGCTGCTCCATAATTCAAGCTGCAATACTATAATCAAAGTTCCGGATATCCCAGCAAATTAAATTTCAAAATGCAGATTTTGTGATATTTGAAAAAGTTTTGTGATATTTTAATTTTTCCACCAGTATCTTATGCACTTGCTTAGTCGCTCCGGTGTGAGCATAAGGCAACAATGGGGGGGTGAATTGGCTGGAGCGGTGTTCGCCGCGACAGTCAAGAGGAGGGGTTTCCCACCCTAAGTTGCCGTTGCTTATACCGGAGCGACTAAGCATTTAGAACTGATCCTTTTTGTTGTAGTTGTTGCGCTCACCGCTGCTGCGGGAAATCATCTCGCAGATGAATCCGGTGCTGAAGAGTATGACTCCAATTACTATTGCCAGAAGAGCAAGATAGAAGAGCGGCTGATCTGTGACAGCGCGGTAGCTCATGCCCCGGGCCTGGTATATCAATTTGCGTGCAATCACCCGGATTGTCATAACTGCTCCTATGATGAAACTGACCAGTCCTGTGGTGCCGAAAAAATGCATCGGCTTCTTGCTGAACTTGCCCAGGAACCATAGCGACATCAGGTCAAGCACTCCGTGTACAAACCTGTCCAGCCCGAACTTGCTGACGCCGTATTTGCGTTTCTGGTGATGAACCGGAACCTCTGTGATGCGGCCGTAGCCTGCATTCTTCGCAAGGTATGGGATGTAGCGGTGCATGTCGCCATATACCTCTATGGCCTTCACGACCTCATTCCTGTAGGCTTTGAGACCGCAGTTCATGTCGTGCAGATTGATGCCTGTTACCTTGCGGGCTGTTGCATTGTACAGCTTTGAAGGTAGATTTTTGGTGAGTTTGTTGTCCTGGCGGTGCTGTTTCCATCCGCTGACGATGTCCCAACCTTCGTCGCTTACCTTGGAGTACATGACAGGAATCTCCTCGGGGCTGTCCTGCAGGTCTGCGTCCATGGTTACGACCACGCGTCCCTGTGCGGCCTTGAAGCCTTCATAAAGAGCGGCAGACTTGCCATAATTGCGACGGAACCGTATGCCGTGAACGGCAGGACCGCCGGTCTGATCTTTGAACCCTTCGATGAGCTCCCAGGAATTGTCGGTCGATCCGTCATCCACAAAGATGAGCTCGTAGCTGTATCTGCCGTCAATTGACTTTCTGATCCAGGAGTATAGCTCCGGGAGCGATTCTGCCTCGTTGAAGAGACAGACAATGATGGACAGGTCGTATGGGAACTCCTTTTTACTGTTCATCGGACTCTTCGTTTTCAAATGGGTTGCCGTTTGCAATGCCTGGAGCAAGGATTGCAGGAAGAATCACAGCCCAGAGTGTGCAGTACAGCAGATTGGATACGAATGCAATCTGCGGGAAGTTGCCTTCCATTTTCTCTATGATGTCGAGTGTGTTGCGGTCCGGAGCCTGTGGAAGCGCAGCTATGGCTGTGTCCATTGCGGTGCGCACCACTTCGGGATTCCATGTGTAGTAGATCATGTTTACTGCTGCCAGAATGATTCCGGACAGGACACCCATCCACAGTCCAAGACGGAAAACATCCTTGTGCGTGGCTCCGGGGTATTCTGCTTTGAAACGTGTCATATAGAGGCGCATGAGATAGATGCATGCCCATATTTTAGCAACCTCCGCAACGAAGGTGATTCCTTTAAGCCATGCAGCGTCACTCTGGCCTGCGTATGTGTTTATCACGAAGTATGCAGAGCATATTGCTGCGAGAACAAGTCCGCTGATGCCTGCTTCATGCCAAATGGTCTTGAATGTGATTTTTTCCATATAATATAATATGTTGGGTGAGCAAAGATAGAAAAAAATTCATACCTTTGCGTGATTGTTTGTAAATGTTAAACTAATTATGGCATATATCAAATACCCAGACGGCACCAACAAGCCTTTTGATTGGGAGAATCCGGAAGACAAGAAGGTCTTCTGGCACAGTAGCTCACACCTTATGGCCCAGGCCCTCGAGGCTCTTTATCCGGGCGTCAAGTTCGGTATCGGACCTGCAGTGGAGAACGGTTTTTATTATGATGTGGATCTTCAGGGTCGCACTGTCACTGAGGCTGATCTCGTGACCATCGAGAAGAAGATGATGGAGCTGGCCAAGACAAAAGAGACCTTCGAATGCAAGATGGTTTCCAAGGAAGATGCGCTCAAGACATTCACAGAGAAAGGTGACGAGTACAAGGTAGAGCTCATTTCGGAGCTCGAAGATGGCAAGATTTCATTCTACAGCAACGGCAATTACACAGACCTTTGCCGTGGACCACATATCTCGGATACATCTATCATCAAGGCTGTGAAGCTTACTTCCATCGCCGGCGCTTACTGGCGCGGTGACGAGAAGCGTCAGCAGCTCACCCGTATCTATGGTATCTCATTCCCTAAGGCATCTCTGCTGGAGGAATACAACAAGCTTATGGAAGAGGCCAAGAAGCGTGATCACCGTCTCATCGGCAAGCAGATGGAGCTCTTCACATTCAGCCAGAGGGTGGGCGCGGGCCTTCCATTGTGGCTGCCTAAGGGTGCGGACCTCCGTGGCCGTCTCGAGGAATTCCTCAAGAAAATTCAGAAATCATACGGCTATCTGCCTGTTATCACTCCTCATATCGGCAACAAGGACCTCTATGTCACTTCAGGTCACTACGCAAAATACGGCAAGGACTCGTTCCAGCCTATTCATACTCCGCAGGAGGGTGAGGAATATCTGCTCAAGCCTATGAACTGTCCTCACCACTGTGAGATTTACCGCAGCAAACCTCGTTCTTACAAGGATCTTCCACTCCGCTTCGCTGAGTTCGGTACGGTGTATCGTTATGAGCAGAGCGGTGAGCTCCACGGTCTCACCCGTGTGCGCAGCTTCACTCAGGATGATGCTCATCTTTTCTGCCGTCCCGATCAGCTCAAGGAGGAGTTCTGCAAGGTTATCGACATTATCCTCTATGTATTCAAGACTCTGAACTTTACCGAGTATACCGCGCAGGTGTCTCTGCGTGACCCTAAGAATACGGAGAAATACATCGGTACGGATGAGAACTGGGCAAAGGCAGAGCAGGCTATTATCGAGGCAGCAGAGGAAAAAGGTCTTCCTACAGTTGTAGAGCTCGGTGAGGCTGCATTCTATGGCCCTAAGCTCGACTTTATGGTAAAGGACGCCATAGGCCGCAAGTGGCAGCTCGGAACCATCCAGGTGGACTATAATCTTCCTGAGCGTTTCGATCTCGAATATACCGGTGCAGACGACAAGCCTCACCGTCCGGTCATGATTCACCGTGCTCCTTTCGGCTCGATGGAGCGCTTTGTTGCAGTGCTTCTCGAGCATACTGCAGGCAAGCTTCCATTGTGGCTTACACCTGAGCAGGTAGTGATTATTCCGGTCAGCGACAAATTTGAGAATTATGCCTCAAAAGTTGCAGAATTGCTAAATAATGCCGATATTCGCGCCTCCGTAGACTCTCGTAACGAGACTATGGGCAAGCGAATCCGCGACAACGAGATGCAGAGAATTCCTTTCATCGTTATCGTCGGAGAGAAGGAGGAGAACGACAATACATGTTCAGTTCGCCGCCAAGGTGGTGTAAATGAAGGTGTTATGTCTGTCGACTCTTTCATCGGGCTTGTAAAGGATGAAGTAAAACAACAATTAAACAAGTAGGAGGACACTCTTATCGCAGCACCATTCAAACCCGCGTTCCGTCCAAAGCCGGCGGCACCGAAACCACAGGGACCTCGTCAGCCGATGAACAGGCAGAAGGCCGAGGATGAGCTCCGTATCAATGACGAAATCACTGCCGTGCAGGTTCGTCTTGTCGGAGAGAATATCCCTGAGCAGGGCATCTATTCAATCTCAAAAGCCATTGCACTGGCGGATGAATTGGAGCTCGATCTGGTGGAGATTTCTCCTAAGGCCGATCCTCCTGTATGCAAGATTCTGGACTATCAGAAATATCTGTATCAGCAGCGCAGGAAAGCCAAGGAGATGAAGAAGAACTCCTCAAAGGTGGAGATAAAGGAAATCCGCTTCGGTCCTAATACCGATGACCATGATTTCAATTTCAAGCTCAAGCATGCGCAGGAGTTCCTGCAGGAGGGCGACAAGGTCAAGGCGTCCGTATTTTTCAAAGGCCGCAGCATCGTTTATTCGGAGCAGGGTGAGAAGCTCCTTCTGCGTTTCGCGGTGGAGCTTGAGGAATACGGTCGCGCCGAGCAGATGCCGAAACTTGAGGGCAAGCGAATGATAATGATGCTCTCACCTATTAAAAAGAAATAATCCAGTGATTGGATAATATAGTATTAATCAACCGTTAAAAAGTTTTAGTTATGCCTAAAATCAAAACAAACTCCGGTTCAAAAAAGCGCTTCGCACTTACCGGAACGGGTAAAATCAAGA